>DAHVEJ010000089.1 GCA_027313145.1 Phycisphaerales bacterium
CTGCGAAGTTGCCGGCGTTCTTCCAGCCATTCTTCCCGTTCGGTGGCGACGATAGAATTTATTTTGATGGCCTGGGAAATAAATGCTGCAATGATTTCCATCAATCGCTGATCATTATTCAGCGTTTCATCATCGACAAATTGTTTATCAACGGACAATGCGCCGCAGGCCTTGGATTCAATAAGTATCGGCACGCAGATAAAGCTGGTGACGCGGCCGGGGATAGGCACGCGGGCACCGGTGCGGTTGAGAAATTGAATTTCCTTGCTGATGTCGGCAACCACGCGAGCCTTACCTGTGGCCACCACCTGCCCGGTGATGCCTTCGCCAACATCGTATCGACCACGTTGAATTTCATTGGCCGTCAGCCCCAGCGCCGCTTCTATCTGCAATTTTCCCGTGGTAGAATCCAGAAGGACCATGGAACCGCGCTCCATGCCGAGCCGATCGGCGAGAACGCGCATGGTCTGATCAAAAACGGCGTGCAAATCCAAGCCGGATGAGAGGGCACGGCCAATTTCAGTAAGAATCGTAAGTTCCAGTTCGGCGCGATCCATCAAATCCAACCTCCGCTATCGCCCACGGCAAATTCCTTCCGCACCATCGAGCTTCCAACGCATTAAGCCCGGGCCTGCCGCCGTCAACCCCCAAGAGCCTGTCCGAAGATTCGCACATGCTCCGGATGCTATTGTACTATGCAAACGCCGTGCGCAAGTAATCCACGACGTTGAAATAGTTGGCGGCTGTCGATATCTGCCGAATGAATCTGGGCGTTATGAAATATATAAGTGATTGTATTTTAATGATTTATGTGACAGACATGATGCGAAAATGTCAGATCAATTCGCCCGTTATTGTTGCCGGAATTTTTGGCAAGACATCCAAAGTGAAATTGGCCTTATGCCTGATAAATAGCCGTTGCCACACATTGATGCCAAGTTTGTGGCTTTTTATGCCTGTATACTAGGCAGGCAGCCCGTTGAGGCGGAATCCGGCGATTTAACCCGCTGATGGCTGGCGATTTACGTTAGCGGCGGATGCCTTTTGCGAAGAATATTAAGCCTGCCTCTTGCCTTGGCACTGGCGTTTGGTAGGATGGACATTCTTGGGGACGTAGCTCAATTGGGAGAGCACTGCCTTTGCAAGGCAGGGGTTGCCGGTTCGATCCCGGTCGTCTCCATTCCCCTTTTTTAAAAAAAACTTAATGCTGGAATTTTCACTGGCAATTATTATTCCTTTATGCGTATAATGCGTCTCGAAGGAATGATTCGGTTCGCACGGTCTTTCTCAAAAGCTGCAACCCACCTTGAAAGATCCGGCGCTAACGCGAATCGCGCCATCAGTTTGCGGTGAATTGAAGTCGGGCGATCTACTTAGACTGAGGGCGATGCCACATAAGGACTTGGAAGATGGACTTGCCTGACAAGCCACGTACAGGCCTGCACTGGATCAGCATTTGGTCCAGCGCGTTCATCTGCGCGGTGAGCTTACTGGTATTGGCGGGCTGGTGTTCCGGCGAATTGTCGCTGACGAGTTTGCTGCCTGATATGATTCCGATGAATCCGGCAGTGGCAATCTGCTTTTTCCTGCTGGCGGTCCCCATTGGCTTTCTGGCCTTCCACCGGGAAACCACCACGGCGCAAAATTGGGAAATTATGGCCATCGGCGGCATTGTGGTTTTGGTCGCCATGCTGCGGCTGGCGGCGTATCTGGGCGCGGAAAATCTGCACGTTGATTCGCTATTATTTGCCCGGGAACTCACCAAAGTTCCCTTCGCACCCAACCGTATGGCACCGAACACCGCTGTGGGATTGTTATTTGGCGGCGTGGGTGTCATGAGTGTTGTCTGGCGAAAAACTTTCACACGGCGCGTTACGACCGTGGCGCTGATTGGTCTGCTGTTGACGGGACTGTACGGCGTTGCCAATTATTTGTTTACCGTTTACGGACACAATTTGCGAGGCGAATATATACCCACCGCCATGCACACGGCGGCGGCCATACTGCTTTTGATGGCGGGAATTTCAGCACTCGACGAGCACCTGCCGATGGTCCAACAGTTCTTTAAAAACAGTCCGGGAGGAATAATCATGCGGCGGCTGCTGCCACCGCTGATAGTTTTTCCGATATTCCTGGGCTGGCTGAGAATTTTTTACGAATATCAGCTTCATGCTTCCGGAATGCCCGCCTCGGCGGCCTCAGCGGTGGTGCTGCAGATCATTGTATTTGTCGCTCTGGTTTGGGCCGCGGCCATGATCATGGATCAGCTTGATACCCAGCGCCAGCAAACCCTGTTGCGACTGGAACAGGCTAAATCCGAACTTGAAATCGCAAAATCGGCAGCCGAGGAGTCGGCATTGGCTAAATCCCAGTTCCTGGCCAATATGAGCCATGAAATACGCACACCTCTGCACGGCGTAATTTCCATGATGGAACTGCTGGGGGAAACATCGCTGGACGGACAACAGCGCGGTTATACGCAGGTGGCAAAAACCAGTGCCGATGCACTGCTGGCGGTGATAACGGATATTCTGGATTTCTCCAAAATTGAAGCCGGTCGAATGGAACTTGAGCCGGTAGATTTTGATTTGCGAGCATGCGCCGAAGATACGGTATATCTGATGCTCTCTACCGCTATGCGGAAAAAACTTGAACTGGGCTATGACATTGCGCCGGATCTTCCATCACTGGTGCGCGGTGATCCCGTACGGCTGCGGCAGGTGCTGATGAATCTGATCAGCAATGCGATTAAATTTACGGATAAAGGTGATGTCTGGGTGAAACTTTCCGCAGTGGATTTGGCGGAGGGTAAAGTCTTAGCGAAGTTTGAGGTTCATGACACCGGCGTGGGCATTGCTCCGGAGAATGCCAAGAAACTATTTACGGCCTTTGCGCAGGTGCATCACCCGGGTGATAAAGTATATGCCGGCACCGGCTTGGGACTGGCGATAAGCCGACAAATTGTTGAGCTGATGGGCGGGAAAATCGGGGTCGAAAGCCAGCTCAGTCAAGGCAGTACATTCTGGTTCTCTGTTCCACTGGAGCGTCGCAAACCGGTCTGGCTGGATGCGGAAGTGATCCCGGAAGCCCTGCACCGGCAGCGGATATTGCTTCTAATGGCCAGCGCGATTCGCCGCGATAAACTTCAGCATCAGTTGGAGTACTGGAAAATAGAGGTAGAGTCCGCCGGCTCGGTGGAAGCCTGCAACCAACTGCTGCGGGCCAATGCCGCTCGGCCGTTTGATGTGCTGTTTGTGGAGCATCAGCCGCCGGAACTCAACGCATTGGAAATCGCCAAGTTAATCCACGCGCAGGTGGATATGCGGGCACCGAATATTATCGCGCTGGCCAGGGCCGATACCCACATCAGTCCCGAAATACAGCAGGAATTCGGGCTTAGCGGTGTTTTAGGCAAACCGGTAAGACAGTCCCAATTATTTGATCTTCTCATGCGGCTGGTCCACGCCAATCCCACCAAGGTCCGTCCGTCCGAAATTGAGGCAAAGGAAAAACTCCAATTGCCTCCGGGCTATCAGGGGCTTAAGGTGCTTGTGGCGGAAGATAACGAAATTAACCAATTTGTCATTCGGGAAGTCCTTTCGGGGTTAATGCTGCCATGCGATGTGGTTAGCACGGGTCAGCAATGCGTGGATGCCCTGCACAGACAACGCTACGCGCTGGTATTCATGGATTGTCTGATGCCGGTGATGGACGGTTTCGAATCGGCAAGACAGATACGCAAACTTGAAGCTGCAGGGGCGGTGTTCAGCATTTTCGGAAAAGCGCGGATTCCGATTATCGCGCTGACCGCCAATGCCACGGGTCTGGATCGCCGAAATTCGCTGGAGGCCGGCATGGATGCCTTCTTGACTAAGCCGCTGAATCGCGCTGAATTGGTGCGAACCGTGGTGTCCTTAATTGATCATCCCGGATTGAGTTCGCCGGTGGGACCGCTGTCGCCAACGCCGGTGCACGCATCCGATTCATCTCTGGCTCTGCAAGGATCAGTTGTCACGCCCGCACCGTTCGATTTCAAGCGGCTCAACGAGTATTTTTTGAACGATCAGGCGTTGGTGGAGCGATTGTTGGAGCAATTTATAGGGCAGGGGCGACAACAGATTACCAAACTCAATGACTGTATGGTCGTACCGGACTGGGACGCCGCCCGTCGGGCGGCGCACGCCATCAAAGGCACCGCGGCATGTCTTTTTGCCGAGGCGCTGCGGCACGCCGCAAAAGACTTGGAGGTTATCTGCCGGGATCGTGGCCATGAGGACCTTGCCAGGGCCGCATGGAACAAAGTTCAGACAGAAATGAACCGATGTATAGAATATGTGACGATGCGGAATAAGGCGTCCGGTAAAACTCAGTTGGATGAAGGGGCTTAAGGGTATGAAAATTCTCGCCGTCGATGATGACCCGATCGCGCTGGAGATGATCCGCACCGCGTTAATTCGTTTCGGCCACGAGGTTATTACCACCACCAGCGGCACCGCCGCGTTGGAGCGGTTGTCACAGTTGCCGATTCGCATGGTCATTACCGATTGGATGATGGATTCCATGGATGGCATAGCGCTGTGCCGGGCGATTCGGCAGCGTAAACTTAGCAGATATGTATATGTAATAATTTTAAGTTCGCGTGATGATCCAGTGGATGCGGCCGAGGGAATCGCCGCCGGTGCCGATGATTTTATGGCCAAGCCGTTTGACATCGGAGAACTCGTGGCTCGCATCAAAGCCGGCGAACGCGCTTTATCACTGGAAACGCGCGATGTGACGATTTTTGCCCTGGCCCGTCTGGCGGAATCGCGTGATCAGGAAACCGGACTGCATCTGGAACGCACGCGCAATTATGTGAAGATCATTGCCCAGCAGCTTTCACAACGCCCGGAGCTCGCGTCGACCATTCATGCCGATTTTGTGCAAATGCTCTATGACACCAGCCCCTTGCATGACATCGGCAAAGTCGCCATTCCAGATGCCATTTTGCTCAAACCTGGCAAGCTGACGGCCGATGAATACGAAATCATGAAACGCCATTCGGCGATCGGGGCAAACACCCTGGAGGAAGTGCTTCAGAGTTACCCCGGGGCGGAATTTTTGGAAATGGCGCGCGACATTGCCGCCACGCATCATGAGCGTTATGACGGTCGCGGTTATCCCAAGGGATTGACGGGCGAGCAAATTCCATGGGCCGGGCGCATTATGGCATTGGCCGACGTGTATGACGCGATTACCTCGCGGCGGGTTTACAAAGCGGCGGAGAGCCATGAGCACGCCTGCAACGTCATTCGCAACGAATGCGGCAAACACTTCGGTCCGCGCGTGGTAGCGGCGTTTTTTGATCGTGAATCAGAAATACGGGAAGTTCAGATGCATTACCACGCCGCCGAAGAGGCCCGCCGCAAATCCAGGACCGCCCGCCAAGACGCATGGAACTGGTAGGCCGCCGATGCGCGTCAAACGTCCAATCCTTCATACATGGCCGTGCTGATATAACGTTCACCCGTGGAGCACATGACCGCCACAATAATTTTGCCCTTCATATCCGGGCGGGCGGCAACTTGTGCGGCAGCCCACATATTGGCCCCGGAACTGATGCCGGCCAGGATGCCTTCTTCGCGTGCCAGGCGGCGTGCCCATTCAAAGGCATCTTCATTGGTGACTTGAATGACTTCATCCACCAGATCAACATGCAGATTTTTTGGAATAAAGCCTGCGCCAGCGCCCTGAATTTTGTGCGGGCCGGACTTCAAAGGCTGCCCTGCCTTGCACTGCGTGATAACCGGCGAGTTGCTGGGTTCTACCGCAATAGCTTTAAATTTGGGATTACGCTTTTTAATGACGCCAGCCACTCCGCTGATCGTACCGCCGGTACCCACAGCTGATACCAGACAATCCACTTTGCCATCGGTATCATTCCAGATCTCTTCGGCCGTGGTTTTCTCGTGAATGGCAACGTTGGCCGGGTTATCAAACTGCTGGGCAATAATGGCATTCTTGTCCGCCGCGGCGGCCTCATTACACCGTCGAATGGCACCGGGCATCCCTTCGGATGCCGGGGTGAGCACCAGGTTGGCTCCCATGATCCGCAGAAGTTTGCGGCGTTCCAGGGACATGCTTTCGGGCATATAAAGCGTGAGTTTATAACCCTTGGCAGCGCACACAAACGCCAGAGCGATACCGGTGTTCCCGCTGGTGGCTTCCATGATATGGGTGTCTTTATTAATTTTTCCGGCTTTTTCAGCGGCCTCAATCATGGCTGCGCCAATACGATCTTTAACGCTGGAAAGAGGATTGAAGAATTCGCACTTGGCGTAAACAATGCCCTGGCCCACCGGGACAAGGCGATTAATGCGTACCAAAGGTGTATTGCCGATGGTTTTGGTGATGTCGGAAAAAAGCCTGCCCATAAATAATCTCCTTAAATCTGATCTAATTTGTAGGTTATGATGAGTTTGGGGCAATGTCAAGGAAGTTCGACCGCGTTTTCTTGTTTCAATAGAAATGTCACGGGCGCTTGTTTGAAGTTCTTTTTTTACTTGACAATTTCGCTGATCAAGGGAACATAGCGGATTCTTAATTATGGCGCGGTTGCCGTACGCAGTTACGGCAAGGACGCCGGAATAAACGAGCAATGCGAGGAAACCAGACTATGGCAATTGGCGGCATTACACCCGGGGCGTCGGCACGAGCTTCATCAGATACCCCGGAGCGGACATATCGAGGCCCATTTACCATCATGACGGTTCTGTTTTTCACGTGGGGGTTCATGACGGTGTGGAATGACATTCTCATTCCGCGCTTCAGGGACGCCTTTACACTGAATTATTTTCAAGCCATGTTGATCCAATTCGCGTTTTTTGGCGCTTACACCGTCGGCTCGCTGATCTATTATTTGATTTCCATGTTCTGGGGTGATCCGATTAACCGCATCGGGTACAAAACCGGTGTTATCATCGGCCTGCTGGTTGCTGCCGCTGGATTTATCATGTTTTATCCGGCGGCCATCATGATTTCGTATCCGTTTTTTCTCATCGCTTTATTTGTCGTAGGTTTGGGATTTGCCATGCTGCAAATTGCCGCCAATCCGTACATAACCATTTTAGGGCCGGAGCGCACCGCTTCGAGTCGGTTGAATCTTTCGCAGGCCTTTAATTCCTTTGGCACCACGATCGGTCCGATTATCGCCGGGTTATTGATTTTCAAAGTCTTCAACGGCCCGGGCAGCCACGGCGCTCAGAGCGTGAAAATTCCCTATCTGTGCGTGGGCGGGGTATTTCTGGTATTGGCAGTTTGTTTCATGTTCGCTCAATTACCCAACTTTACCAATACGGAGCATGTCACGCGCGGGGCGGGGGCGCTGAAGCATCCGCACACCGTGCTGGGCATGTTGGCGATTTTCATGTACGTCGGCGGTGAGGTGTGCGTAGGCAGTTCTATTATTAACTTCCTGAATCTGCCCAAACTGGGCGGACTTAGCCACGAAGCCGCGTCCAAGTTTCTGGCGTTTTACTGGGGCGGCCTGATGATTGGTCGATTTATGGGTGCCTTTGCCCTTAGCGATATGCGCCGGAAGTTACGCAATACCGTGGTGATATTACTTCCCGTAATAGCCTTTGGCGTCATCTGGATGCTTTCCGGCCGCGCTAACGCATTGCATTACGGCGTAATGCTTCTGCTGATGCTGGTGGCATTTTTTCTTGGAGCCTCCAGTCCGCAGCGGATGCTGGCACTTTTTAGCTTTATTATTATCGCCTTGCTGCTCACCGGCATGTTGTCCGCCGGCGCTGCGGCGATATGGGCGATTTTGGGCATCGGTCTGTTTGATTCGGTTATGTGGTCCAATATATTCTCACTGGCTATCGACGGATTGGGAGCCTTGAAAAGTCAGGGTTCTTCGCTTTTGGTTATGGCGATTCTCGGCGGAGCCTTGCTGCCGCCGCTGCAGGGAATTGTGGCGGATCATATCGGCATACAGTATTCATTTATGGTGCCTATGATGTCGTATGTATATATCGCGTTTTATGGCTTGTACGGCTACCGCGCGGGCAAAAATCGAACTGATGTGCCGTTGGCAGCTTCCGGAAATGTACCTGCCCAGATCGGCGGCATCTAAGGGGGCGCAATGTGGCCGCGTGCGGCATTGAACAGCTCCGACGGCGCTAAACTGCGACGCTCATTTTTTCGGCGCGGCGCAGAGATTGTAGCGCCCGAACTCATTGGTTGTACGCTGGTGCGCACGATTAACTCGGTGCGGCACGCCGCCCGCATTATCGAAACAGAAGCCTATGTCGGCCCGCACGACCTTGCCTGCCACGCTTCCAAGGGACGCACAAAACGCACTGAAACTATGTTTGGGCCGGCAGGCTACGCCTATGTTTACCTGATTTACGGCATGTATTACATGCTCAATATTGTAACCAGTCACGAAGGTGATCCACAGGCGGTGCTGCTGCGTGGGGCGTTACCGCTTGATGGCTGGAAGGCAGATCTTTCCGGGCCGGGAAAGTTGGCGCGAGCATTTGGCGTAACGCTGGCCGACCGCGGATTAGATATGACCGCTGAAGATTTTTACATTACGAAAAGAACGCATGACAAGCCAGGCATCATCATCACACCGCGCATCGGAGTAGATTACGCCGGCGAATGGAAACACGCCCCCTTACGATTCCTCGAAGCATCTTAACCCAAGATCTTCCAAAAAAAGGTACCTGACACCTTTTCAGAAAAGGTGTCAGGTACCTTTTAAGCGGGTGGACGGATGGGGCGGCCGTCCACGGTGCAGATTGTACCGCCGTAAAACGCTGATGGTTCACGCTGCGCGGGAACCATCAGCAGCATTGCGCCATCGTCGGCGATACCGGCACCGATACCGCACTGAACGTGATCATCGGCGGAAATCTCTACGGATCGACCTCGCAGATAATCCCGGTCGGAGATTTCGCGATGTAGTGCAGGCCACTGTCCGCTGGTGAGAGCGCCGATACATTCCTCAAGATTATGAAGCAGGGCGTTATTGACTTTTATTTTATCAACGGGGCTTCGAAGTTCACTCGCCAGCGAGGTGGAAAACTCACGCAATGCCGGGTTTGCTGCGGCGGGATCGGCGTTGACATTCATTCCCACGCCAACCACGGCCACCGCCCGCTGTCCCATCGTGATACTTTCCGAAAGTACTCCGGCAATTTTTTTTCCGTTAAACAGCACGTCATTAGGCCAACGCACATGCACATTGGTAAAAGCAATATCCTGTTTTGGAGGGCCGGGCAACCACGGGGAGGGAAACCATGGCCGCATGAGCAATCGGGTTATCGCCAGGCCGGCTACCAAAGGAATATAGCAGTGCATATACTGCGGGACATCGGGGAACACCGCGCTTAAATAGATTCCGCCGTATGGGCTGATCCATGCGCGACCATGCTGTCCTCGGCCCTGGGTCTGGCTTTCCGCAACATAAAATTGCCGGGGAAATCCCAATGGCCGCTCGGACAGTACCAACTGCTTGGCATGGGCCTTGGCAATATCCTGTGTGGATTCCACAGTGCCCAGGTAAGTCACTTCACTGATGACGCGCTGGCTCATTTTAAAATCCACTCTTGAAGCTGATTACGGGCCTGCTCGGCGGCTTGAGCCGGGTGCGGTAAGTCACGGACATCTATAATAATCGGCCCGGTAAAGTCCTGATCCTGCAATATGGTCACTACTTCCCGGCTCTCAGCTTGGCCGGAACCCAATGGCGTCATCTGAACGTTTGAACCGTTGCGCAGTGCGTCGGTGCAGGTCCATAGTGCGATGCGCCCGGCCAACATCTCGGCGGCCTCTCGAGGTGAGCCGCCGGCGGCAACAACACGTGCCGAGTCCAAATTGGCCGCTAGAGATGGTGCATCCATGCTTGACAGGAGGTGCAGAAGCCACGGGCTTTGACCGCAGGAAAGTGCCGCAATAACACCAGTACGATCCGCATGTTCCGCCAAGCGTCGAAATATTTCCGCGACATCGCCCGAGATATTCTGATTATCCTTCGGTTCGCCTATATAAATCGATATGACAGATATTTGCAGGCGATGGGCCATTTCGCAGGCCGTTAGAGCATCATCGAGCAATTTCTGTGATGTTGCCGAGTCAAAGGCACCGGCCTTCCCAACGCCGACGCGCAAGGTCCCCAGCACCAAGCCGTGGGAAGAGACAATTTGTTTAAAATGTCGTTGGGCTGTTTGACCAAAGATTTTGGCATGAATTTCCGGGTGGCCGATCCCAATGGCCAGGCCGCCAAAGCCCCACTTCTGTGCGTTTTGCGCTGTGGAGCGCAAATCCATTCCCAGAGGCTCAACGGCTAACAGAGGTATCATGGGATTTAAAGTCTGACGTTTCATGCTGATCCTTGTATTGGTCCCGCCTCTGGCGCGCGGGGCGCTTTAGTATCGAGGTTATTCGTTGGCGGCTTTTTCTTTCTCTTTTTCATGGGCGGCCCACGCCAACTGCACTAAAATTCCCACACAGCAAATACCAATGATAATTGCCAGAAGATTAGTCGGTTGCTTGGCCACATTAGCCACAAAGGCATTGCGTAAATTTGCCGTGCCGTAACGCATAATCAATCCGGTAGTGCCGATGACAATCATTAACGCTCCTTCCAGCGTGCAAATGAGCACCGCACAGGCTTCAAATATATACAACCCCGCAACGCCTAATACAATCACTCCCAGAATGGCCGGCACCCAGCGGTAATCCGGAGGTTCCTTAAATACATGCCAAAACGCCACCCCCGCAGCGCCACCGGCAACCGCTCCCAGAATAAATAGTGCAACGCGCATCATCGGCACCAGCAGCACCCCCAGCACCGTGCCTACCAGAGCCGCAACCGCTCCGGCAATCCAGGACCAATGCGCCAGAAACATCGCCAAGTACCATCCCAGCGCGGCGCAGTTGGCCATAATTAATGCCCGATAGCTCCGCCGGGCGGAACACAAAAAAGCCAGCCCCAGGATAAGAAGGGCAATATCCCATATCCACAGCAGTTTCGACCACGATTGAAGCATTGCCGCATAGCGGGCCGCAAAATGCTGTATCGTTACGGTCAACAGCACCCGATTACTCCCTGATATGCACAGTGGCTGTAGAGGGTGTATAACGACTCGAGGAACCAACCGCAAGTTGATACTTGCCGGAGGGAACCCGCCAGGTATTTCGACCGGAATCGAAATAGGCAAAATCTTTCCAATGCAAATGCAGATGGGCGGTTGCGGTCTGGCCTGCTTTAAGATTTACGCGTGCGAATGCCCGCAGGGTCTGAACACATCGGTTCGCCCGGTCTTCCAGGGGGCGCACATAAAGTTGCACCACTTCAGCGCCGGCCATTTTGCCGGTGTTGGTCACCGGCACGGCCACGTCTATTACGCGATTCTTGCCTGCGCCCTTGGATGTTACGGCTAAAGCTCCAAAGGAAAATGTGGTGTAAGAAAGCCCATCGCCAAAGCAGAAGCGAGGTTGGATATGCCGCTTGTCAAACCAGCGATAGCCTACATAAATGCCCTCATTAAACAGCACTTGTCCATCATGACCCGGAAAGTGGCCATACGCGGCATCATCCCGCCAATGCTTCCCGAAGCTGTCCGGCAAACGACCACTTGGATCAATTTTTCCAAATAAAATATCAGCCACGGCGGTGTTTCCGTTTTCACCCGGGTACCACGCGTCCACCAGGCCGGCGACACGGTGAATCCATGGAGCCATACCCACCCCGGCCCCGGCGTTAAGTACCACAATGGTATGGGGGTTAATCCCCGCCGCTTCCCGCAGATACTGATCCTGCGGTGCCCATAGGTGGTATGTATGATCCGCTCCTTCGTGTTCCATATTGGGGCCGTAACCCATGCAGGCTATGACCACATCCGCGTGTTTGATGATTTTTTTCTGTGCGGCGGTCAGCAGATTATTGCCCTCCGGTAGATAACCAAACTCCATTTCCGCATTCCAGTGGGAACCAAAATATTCCACCCGCAGGCGGTAGGTTTTCCCCGCCGCAAGCGAAATACCCTTGAGCTTTTTGGTAAAGGCGTTTTGCCAGCGGCCGATTTTGATGATTCGTTTTCCATTAAGGTAGACACGGCACGGATCGGCAGCGGCGGCTTCAAAGAGATAAGTGCCGCTGGTTTTGGCGGTAATGGTTCCAGTCCAGCGGACGGAAAAATGGCGATTGGGTGTTTCAACCGGGTAAAATTGCCCCCAGTTAAAGGCGATGCGCTTGTCGGTACGGGTCATCACCGGCGTGCCCGCCAACCGGTCGTTGTCGAAATATTCGGCCTTCAGGCCAGGCTTGCCCTGCGGCGTCTGATATTCACCCAAGCCCCAGAAGCGTGAAAGCTTTTTGTTAAATGGAATGCGAATGACTTTGATCGCTGATCCGGCGGCCGCATGACGAATGGCCGACAACATGCTTACCGGATTGATAATCGACGGGGCATAGCCGCTGCCGCCACCGGTCCAGATCGCCGGAGTGGCCATCGGGCCGATGACGGCGATGGTATGAATTTGTGAACGATGCAGGGGAAGAATCCCGCCCTTGTTTTTTAATAGTACCGTACCTTCGGCAGCCTCCTGAAAAGCCGTCGCCGCACTTTTCGGATTATTTAACGGAATGCTTTGATCTTCAACGCGCTTTTTCATAAAGCCCATGGCGATCATCATGCGCAGCAATCTTCGGACATGGGTGTTAATTTCATGAACCGTGATCTGCTTGTTTTTTACCAGCGGCTTAATGGTCGAATAGTTGTAATAACGGTTATCCGGCATTTCCAAATCCAATCCGGCGGCCATCGGGCCAACGGTATCATGTGTGGCACCCCAGTCGGACATCAGAAGGCCCTTAAAGCCCCATTGGTGACGTAGCACGTCGGTCAGCAGATAGCGGCTTGCGGTGCAATGATACCCGTTGAGTTGGTTATAAGCCGCCATAATGGTCCAGACATGCCCCTGTCGCACTGCCGCACGAAATGGCGGCAAATAGATTTCCTCCAAGGCCCGACGACTGACAATACAGTCAATCGACATACGATTGGTTTCCTGCTCATTGGCGGCAAAATGTTTGGCACAGGCCGCCACCCCGACGGATTGCATCCCACGAATCCACGGCGCAATAAGTTGTCCCGCCAAATACGGATCTTCCCCGACAAATTCAAAGTTACGTCCGTCTTGCGGTTCCCGCATCAGGTTAATGCCCGGCCCCAAGATGATGTTAACGCCCCGTGCCAACGCATCAGAGCCTAAAGCCCGGCCCACGCGCCCGGCCAGTTTCGGATCCCAAGTTGCCGCCAAACACACCGATGCCGGATATGCGGTAGATGGGCCGTATACGCGTACGCCTTGGGAGGCATCGCTCATATTTAAGCGGGGAATTCCCAGTTTGCGAACCTGACGCGTGCACATGCTGCCGTTGCCGGCCAAAAGATGAATTTTTTCTTTTAGGGATAATTTGGCCAGCAGGGCGTCGGCCTGAGATTCTACCTGGGCCGGAGTCAGGCCGGTGCGAATATATTCACCCGCATCGGCTGCCCGGGAAAGACCGGTGCCCACGAGAGCTAATGCCGCCAACGCGCTAAAAACCGTTGCGATCCGCGTAAAAACCGTACCCATCATCCGTTTCTCCTAAGATATTCGGCGAAATAGCGATTTCACTGCGGAGGTGGCGTCCTGAAGAGATTCACGCCGTTCAGGCATCCGCAGTTTCGCAGCGCTTCACCTTGTTTTGCGAAAGCATAATACAACGAATGGTAATTTGCATCCACTACACACTACGCACCGTATAAAAGCCCCTCCAAGTCAGGCAAGCAAAAAAAAATAAAAGAAAAACTGATGCTGGAATGCTGCAATCAACGAAAATATGTTTATACTATGTGCGCTTATCGGTCTTTAATGGACCGGTTCGCCCCGACTCTCGCGTACTGGGCGTTCCAGCGGCGGGGAACAAGGACGTTTCTGAATTGGCGGCATGGATTTGGCTGCGGCGTGAACGTGTTACAACAATATCTTTTACCTGATTTATGCAAACCGACGGGTGCCGCCGCGATTGGCTTTTTCATGGGCGGGGGGTGGTGTAATGGCCGGGTTCCGTAATTTAATCAATTGGCCCACCCGCGTGACTTGGGCGAAGGGCGAACGCAATTCTGGGCGGTCGCTGCCGGATATTTCCGCAATGCCGCCACCGGCGCGATTCACCGTGCAGCTAAGCCCTGTCTCGTTAACCTATGACCAGCTCATGCTCGCTGCGTGCATGGCGCTGTTGGGTGTGGGCCTGCTGATGACCCAAAGCGCTGATGCCCGTATCGGCCATTTCGTTCATGACTATTTATTCCGCCTGGTTCTCAATGTCGAGGCCGTTCACGCCGCTCTGGCGATGATCTTGCTGGTGTTTCTATGGCGCCTGGACTATCGTCGGCTCATTGGCCGGAGCTTGGCAAGCTCGGTGCCCGCAATGCTGGTGGTGGTGAGTTTAATATGCCTGGCCCTGGTACTGACGCGTCTGGGGACGGATATAAACGGAGCTAAACGCTGGCTGATGTTGCGCATTGGTTCTCATGCCTTGAGCTTTGAACCCTCGGAACTTGCCAAATGGTCGCTGGTATTGTTTATCAGTGCCTATGCGGTACATCGCGGCGAGCAGATTCGTAATTTCTGGAAAGGCTTTGTTCCTCTCATGGTGGTGGTGGGGGCGACCAGTGCGTTGATCTTAAAAGAGGATTTCGGCACTGCCGCTCTGGTTGCCGGCATCGCTGTACTACTGATGCTAATGGCCGGGTGTCGTTGGTGGCACCTCGCCATGCTGCTGCCCCCGGCGCTGGTGGTGCTTTATTTTGCGGTTTGGCATGTGCCGTATCGCCGCGAACGCCTGCTGATTTTCATGCACCCGCACCTGGACCCCAAAGGCGCGGGGTACAACCCCATTCAATCGCTGTTATCCTTTGCCAGCGGCGGATTCTGGGGTCGCGGCTTGGGTGATGGCATTCAGAAAATGGGCTATCTGCCCGAGGATAATACCGATTTTATTTTCAGTCTGATTGCCGAGGAACTTGGCTTTTTCGGCTGCATGATGGTGATTCTGTTGTATCTCATGCTGTTGTTTTCCGGTTGGCAGACAGGGCGGAGGGCCCGGGATTTATTTGGTAAACTCATTGCATTCGGCTGCACGGCCATGATCGGACTACAGGCGGCGATGAATATCGCGGTCGTGACGGTTACCGTGCCCACCAAGGGCATAGCGCTACCGCTGATTTCTTCTGGTGGAACTGGCTGGATTCTTACCGCGGGAGCTATCGGTCTGGTTATGAGCGTAGAGCGCGTGAATCGACTTGAAGCGGGGCCGCGCCGCGGTAATGAAAGCTCCGGTCGCCCTGCGCCTTTGGAACTTAACTTGGCGGAAAAAGAACCCGCCGGGGCCGGTGCGCTATGAATCTTTTGAATACTGACGGCCATGCGGTAGTGCCCATGCGAGATGGAGCATCGGTGGCTCCTGGAATATCCGCATCACCTCGTAAAGACCTCATTTACGTAATTATGGCAGGCGGGGGTACGGGTGGGCATTTGTATCCGGGGCTGGCTGTGGCGCACCAATTAGACCAACTGCTTTCCTCCGCCGGTCGACAAATCAGAATTGTCTGGGCTGCCACGCCGCGAAAAATTGATCAGCGGCTGCTGGGCGCGGCCGGTGCGGATTATGTTCAGCAGGAGGTTAAGCCGCTTTCCACCAATCCTTTTAAGTGGTCGGCGTTTTATATGGCTTGGCAAAAGTCGTGTCAGTACTGGCGGGATTTTTTTGCTCAGCATCAGGTGGCAGGGGTGCTGGCATTAGGCGGATATGCCGCAGGGCCGGCTTCTTACGAAGCGGCAAAAGTAAATATCCCGGTGGGATTGCTGAATCCCGATGCGCTGGCGGGGCGGGCCAGTCGATTTTTAATGCGGCGGGCGACTGTCATTTTTTCACAATGGCCCTTGGAGCAATCCGCGGGGAAATATGCGGATCGCATACAGGTGGCGGGATGTCCCGTTCGGGCCTCGCTGGTGCGAATGAGCCATGCCGTTGCGGCGGAAAAACTTGCTTTGGATCCGAATCGGAAAACGCTGGTCGTTACGGGCGCTTCGCTGGGAGCGCAAAGCATCAATCATGCTATCGCGATATTACTAAGTGATCCGGAAATACAACATCTCCTGAATGGCGCAGGCGATTCACACTGGCAGATTTTGCATCTTACGGGCTTGGACCATGCGGCGGAGTTACAAACTCTGGCAGGCCGCCGGCCACAGGTTCAATGGAAAATTATGGATTATTGTGATGATATGGCCGCAGTGTGGTCCATGGCCGATTTGGCCATTGCGCGTGCGGGGGCCGGTACGTGCGCGGAATTATCATGTATGGGAGTGCCGGCAATTCTTATGCCGTATCCGTTCCATAAAGATCATCATCAGCAGGCCAACGCTGAGAAACTCTGTGCCGCCGGTTCCGCAGTTCTCGTGCGCGATAGTAAAAATCTCGCGCACAATGCCGCCGAGCTTAAGCCAGTGCTCATGCGTTTACTTACCGAAACTGACCGGCTGGGGGAAATGGCGCTGGCGGCGCACAGCCAGGCCCGCCCCGATGCCGCGGTAACAGTGGCCCGCTGGCTTATGCAGCAGATTCAATTAAAGACAGGAGATTAGCGGTGAAGACGTCCGGGCAATGCCCTGTTTGTCACGAGCGGCAATGGACCGCTGTATCCATGTCAATAATCAAGGAGACCGCACCGTGGTGACATCAACCAAAAAGGATATTTCACAACCGGCGGTGGCCAAGCTGGAAGTCATTGATTTCAAACAGCCCCTGAGGATAAATATGACGGAAAGGGCCGCTGGGACTGCTATGCGGGATAATAAATTCTATCAAAAGCGTGTTCATTTTATTGGAATCGGCGGCAGCGGGATGTGCGGCCTGGCGCAAATGCTGGCGCACATGGGAGCTGTTGTTTCCGGTTCCGACCGCGGGGAGTCTCCCGCAACGAAAAAACTGGAGAAAATGGGCGTCGCGATTTCCTACCAGCAGACCGTTGCCAGCTTTCCCCATGACGCTCAATGTGTGGTGCATTCCGCTGCGGTAAAGGACGATCACCCCGAATTGTCACAAGCCCGGCATGCCGGCGTTAAGATTTTTAAATATGCCCAGATGCTCGGTGAAATCATGCGGTTAAAGCATGGCATCGCCATCGCTGGTACACATGGCAAATCAACCACGACCTCTATGGTTGCCTATATCCTCTTACGGGCCGGTATTGACCCCTCTTACATTATTGGGGCCAGCTCCCGGCAACTGGGCGGCTCGGCCTATGGCGGATCAGGAGAATATTTTATCGCCGAAGCTTGTGAGTTTGACCGCAGTTTTTTAAATCTACATCCGCGTCTTGCCGCCGTTACCAACGTGGAGCCTGACCACCTGGATTATTATCACGATATTCACGAGATCACCGAGGCCTTCGGGCAGTTTATGTCGCAGGTGGACTCCGATGGCGTGGTTGTCACCAGTGCGGATAATCCCTGGTGCTGGCAAGCCGCCGAGAAGGCTCATGCGCGCGTGGAGACCTACGGTCTGGCGGGCACCCCGACCTGGCTGGCGACAGACATAAAATCAGAAAACGGA
>DAHVEJ010000008.1 GCA_027313145.1 Phycisphaerales bacterium
AATGGCCTTACGGCCGTAGCGGTCCGCCACGTGCCCCCCGATCAGGGCACCAAGAAATGCCCCGGCCAATGCGGATGTGCCAACCCAACGGTCTTGCGACGGACCAAGAGGCCATTGTCGCGCCAGCAGCACCAGCACCGCGCCGACAATAATTGTGTCATAGCCGTCGAGAAAAATGCCCAGCCCCGCCGCCCAGGCCAGTCGCCGATGCAAGGGACTCATCGGGGCATCATCCATTTTTTCCAGCAGGCTATTCACCAATTAATCTCCATGTGCCGGCCCGTCCCCGGCATCGCTGGCAATGTAATGGGTCAGCGGCTGATCCTGCGCTTTGGCCAAGCGCCGCAGGTACACCATCACATGCCGGTAAGACGCGTTGCCTTTTACCGCGATCCATTCCTGGCGCATCTGTTCGGGGCCGGGAACTTTCATCAGTTCTGTGGGCGTAAACATTGGACGGCTGATTTGGGCGGCCGCTGCGCCGTGTACTTTTAGCCAATGGGGCGAAAGCCAATGCCCCGTTTTGCCAGCCTTACGCCGCAGTTGTTCGCCCTGCCACATTTTTCCGGGATTATATCCCACCGGTACGCGAATCGGTTGCACATCATACGGAGCAAAATTCGGATGGCGTGTCCATATCCCGGAAAGCACCTGGGCGTTGGCGTCCCACTGGGACATAGGGGGTACACCCGTCATGGCTTCAATGGTCCGCATCAGATTAACTTGGGAATAGCGATGGGTTATCAGCATTCCCGGCTTCATCCACGGGCTGACGATCACCGCGAAAGAACGGTGCGCGTCAATATGATCAGCTCCGGATTGCGCATCATCTTCGGTGATAAATATGGCCATGTGCTTCCATTGCGGGGTGCGGCTTAATTCCGCAACAATCTGCCCGGTCGCCTGATCATTATTAGCCACATAATACTGTGGCGTGTAATACCCAGGTGATCGGCCGGCGGTATGATCATCCGGCAGCCAGATATACATGAAGTGCGGTAGATTGTTTTTATGGGCGGCCATGAATTCATGCACCACATTCGCCCGGTCGGTATCGAGAATAAAACGATTCCATGCCGGGAAATTTTTCCCCAGATGTTTGGCCATTTCCGGGCTGATTTGTCCGGCTTGGCTGCGGGATACAAATTCACCGAAATCCATAAATGAAACATGGTTTGTCAGCAGATCATTAAAAATAAACATGCCGCCGGGATAGGAAATCCACGGATTGGACCAATGCTTAAGCGAGCTTAAATTGATGTAATCGGAATAGGGATCATCTCCGCCGCTAAAGCCGGTGCCGCTCTGGTAGGCCTGGCCCTCAAGATTTTGTGACCAACCTGGATTGGGAACTATTCCCCGATTGGAATAATACATCGGCCACGTTCGCTGCACATAATCAGAGTCCTCCGCAGAGGTCGTCCATTGATGTCCCTGGGCGGTTACTTCGCCATCCATATAAAAATTTACGCACAATCCAAACCGGTCGGCCATGGCGTAAAGATTCGGCAATTCTGTGCGGTTGTAAAGGTCCAAGTGTGGATCGGCCCAGCGGCCCGCGCGGTGGTAGGCACCAAATTCTTCATCAAAGGTCTTGTTTTCCCGAAGGATAAAGACCACATAGTGGATATGGCGGTTAAGAAACCGAGTGGCTATTTTATTTTGCGCGGCCAACTTCGCGCGTTGCATCCGGGAAAAGCCATTATTTGCCAAAGCGGTATGAGTCCAAGCCGTAAGATGGGTGGGCAAATCAGCGAGGGCAATACGCTGGACCGTGCCGGGCATGGAATTGCCGATCCATTGATAATGCGGATTCGGTGCTGATCCCAGGCCTTTGGCGGATACCACATACAATGCGTGCTGATAAATACACAAGTTGGTTGGATACCATCCGGTGGGAATTAAGCCCTCCAGCTTACCTGTGGCGGCATTAAATACCGCGACATCATCGTTGCCCGCATTCCCCGCGAACACCTTACCGTCCGCCACCGCCAGAGCATCGGGAAATGATCCCGGCGGGGCATCATGGTACGGACGGTCGATAGCCATTCCGACAATGGCCAAGTGTGCGGCATTAATCTCGGTAAGAATATCCGCGTTGGCGCAGGCCACCCAGACGTTAGCGGAATTGCCCACCGCAGCCAGGGCGGTGGGGTGTACTCCGGGCAGTTGATTATTTGGACCGGTAGGGCCGCCGATCCGGATAAAGCCCAGCGATTGCATGGTTTGGGCATTGAGCACCATGACGCCGTTATCCCCCCAATCACTGACCACCAGCCGTCGGCCATGATCGCAGACTACCACTTGAAAAGGCATGGCTCCGGCATTGGCATAAACCGTGTGCCCTGTATGCAGGTTAATGCGGGCCACGCTGTTGCTTAGCAGCCCGGTAGTGAATAGATGTATACCGCGCGGTCCCACCGCTACTGAGTCCGGGTAAAAATCCCAGGTGGAATGTTTTTGCGATCCGGTTGATGGAATAATTTCGCCTGATGTGTCGACGGCCTTTTTCCCGGTTGAATCAATGTGTTCCCCCTGATACGTATAGGGATATTGTTGGCTTGAAAACGCCTGAAACGCCAACGGATATTTGCGAAGCAATTTCAACGTCCCACCGGTGGTCACCTGCAAGGCCAGCACGTTGTTGGAAACTCCGCCGGCGGCATAAATCATACCATGCGGCCCGGCGGCCAGACCCTGAAAAAGGCTCTGTCGCGAAACACCTGGGAGCTTTTCGCTGCGCCAGGATCGGCCCTTCAGAAATCCGATCTGGGATTGCATGCCAAGATTTTCCGCATCCATGAGCGTCAACGTGTGGCGAAATGCGTCTCCCGCCGCCTCGACCACTACGTGGTTTCCCACGCCCACAACCCCAATGGCAAAATTCGGCGTCATGGCCATCGTGCCAACGGGGCTGATAATTCGATCCGTGGCGGTTTTATGGATGACTTTGACGGCATTATCCGCTTGAATAGCTAATCCACTGGTGACCAATAGGGCGCATGCCACAAAAACCGTGATCCATTTTAGGGGTCCGGCAACGCAAGCCTGCCGATAACACGAATAACGATAAAAGTATTTTAAGCGGGCGCAAAAAGCCGTACCGGCTAAAAGCGGAGAACTGAAAGCGGAAAGCTTTGTTTTCCCGCCCGGTATCCGTAATATTCGTCCGATGCGTGAATTTTGTTTCATTACAAAGACGCCTTTCAAAAAAGCCTGGCGACATAGCGAAAGCCAGATTTTCCATTGCCGCAAATAATAACACAAAAACCGCCCGGCCAACGGCTGAGGCTACCGCTGGACGGGCGTGAAGCAAGCTTGCCCTCAAAATTGTTCTTCAGCCTCTCGTTGAATATCGGTAATTGTTCACTGTGGCGCGGAAGTTGCTGTCAGTGCCCGCCGCCCGGCTGCTTGGCAGGCGTGTCGCGGTGGGTCTTCCCAATCAGCGTATCGGCAAAGCCGTCGGCGCTGCGTGACTGATTACCGTTGATAAAACTCCGTTAAAAGCCACCTCCCGAAACACCCCTCCGGCGGTCATTTGGGCCGGAGGGGTGGCGGGCGTGGGTGGCGGGAGAACAGTCTCGTACGTTTCTTGCGGGCGTTATGTCAGACATTCCGACGCTTTCGGCCCAGGGTAAGCAATGCCAAACCGCCCAGTGCCATCACGGCCAGCGTGGTTGGTTCAGGCACGGCGACATAATCAACTGTTCCGGTATAGGTGTTGCTATTGGTGTCACCCCAGAGGAAACTCAAATCCTGTTTCCCGTTGACATTAAAGATATTTCCCAGATCAAAGGAAGGATTCAGTGTGTACGTATTGAAACTGCCTTCCGAAATCTGCGTTGCTTTGGCGTCAAAAAGGAAGAAATTTGAATCCACACTGGTGATGCTGTGCAGATTGCCTGGAACCAGGCTGCCACTGGCGGTATCAATTTCGTAGCCGTCAATTGGCAGGCCGCCGCTTACATTGGTAACCAGCTTAACATCTCCGGTTACGGTGTTGACAACAAGTTGTACATCCGATGCCGGCAGCAGCGCTGGTGCGGCCGCTCTGACAACCGGGGCGGCCATCGCCGACACCTGGGTTGCGAGGGAACTTTGGGAAGCGGTTGCCGCAGAAATCGTTTCGGAGGAGCCAAAGTTCGCCCGGAGCATGCCGAAATCGGTGAAATTGACCGCCCCATTGCCGGTAAAGTCACCCTGACTCCAAGTTGCGCCTGAAGAGGTCCCGAAATTTGACCGCAGAATGCTGAAGTCGGAGAAATTGACGGTGCCATCGCCGTTCACATCTCCAGGCGTTCTCTGCATGACCGCGAAGTTGCCGGTTCCATTGTTCACCACTGCCCACACGGTGTCGTTGGCGGTGTTGATGCCGTAGGAACCCAGTGCGTTTTCACCTGCAGTGGCGGGATTGTACGCCCCGGTATACTCGGTCGGTGTGCCGCCGTTATCGCCGAAGTTAGCGGCTTGATAGATAGAGCCGTTGTACCAGGCCAGCGTCGGGCTGTTGCTGCCGTTGCCGATGGAACTGGGATTGTAGCTCATCTGAACCACATGCGTGTCATTGCCGGTACCGGTGATATTGGCAACATCACTGACCACACTGGTGTTGGCGGTTGGGGCGTTGGCGAAATCCACGGACAGCGTGGTGGCCGCACTGGCGCTTCCACCGAGGAACTGTACATTGGTCTGCTTGCTGCCGGTTTCATTGGCTCTCTGAATGTTGTAGCCATTGTAGGATTCACCGGCCAGAATCGCCGCTGAATTAGCGGTTTCGGCGTGGCCCACGTTCCCGGTTACACCGGCGGTAACAATGTAATTGTGGGTGCCCAGATCGTTGGCGGTGGCCCCGGCAACAGCGCTGCCGTCCAAGCCGGTGGCATCATTTTCAGCAGTCACACCATTGATCTGCACCTGATATTGACCATTGAGCAGTGTGGGCTGCAAAGCGGCACCGGGGGTAAAGTCCGCGGCATTGACACTTTGACCATCGCCGATGTTGGTGTTGGCGGCCAGGGCGGAATCCAGCTTCCAGGCACTGGCATATTGGGTATTGGCGGCATCAATACCGGTTGGAGCGGTGGTGATGACGGCGGCATCGCGCAGGCCGATGTCATTGCCGCCCTGATAATTTGCGGTGTGTGGGGCGTTTTGGAGTTGCGCGTAAAATGTCGTGGGGGCCGAACCATTGACACTGTTGTTGGCGGTGGATTGTGCGTCCTGGAGTTGCGCCTGCTGATAGATGTTACCAATCACATACACCCGGCCTGTGGGATGTTGGGTTGCTCCAGTTGCGGAATCCAATTGCGTTAACCCAAAGCCGGCGTAACCGATGTAATACTGAGCATTCACATAACCGCCCCCAACGGTATCGGTTCCGGGAACGTAATAGGTCACGCTGCGCGTGGCGGTTTCGGTTCCGGAATCGCCGGCGTTGGTGGTGCTGCCAAAAATGGTATTGGCGTTATTCGGATCCGCCGCCATGGTGATATAACTGTTATCTCCATACGGTGCGCTGTGCAGCAGTCCCGGTGCGGCCTGAGATCCGGTGGGGGCGGCAATGGCGGTGCTGCCGGCAAGCTCAACGGTCGTCAGGCTATTGGGTGTGTAATCCGCCACACTGGAAGCGGAGTTGACGGTGGTCAATGTTACATTCTGGGTAATGGAATTTACCGCAGTGGGACTGCTGGGGATTAGAATATCACCGAAATTAACACCCGCCGAACCACCCGCATTATTAATCAAACGATTGGCCACGACCTGGTCGGCGGAAACGGTGACGGTAAGCGGTGCCTGAGTGGCGTTGCTGTGATTGACTACCTCTACCGTGGCGGTGGCCGGCCCGGTGACGCTGTTTACACTTCCGGCTTCAATGCTGGAGGCGTCTATGCCGACCGTGATGGTCGTATTGGCTCCGGGACCGAGCGGATCAGTACCGGCGGTTCCAACCCCATTGCCTTGCGGATTGTTGGCATTCACATTACCGGATTGACCAATGACACCGTATATGGCGGCATCTTGGCCATTGGCAGAGGTGTTGGTCAATGTCAGGGTACTGGTAGCGGGGGACGAATTGACAATGCGGCTAAAGGTAATGTTGGAATTTGAAAGTGACAACACCGCATCCGATGCCGGAGCGACCGCGGTTGTCCCGGTGACGGTAAGCTGCGGAGCAAATAAAGGCGGCGTGCCGGACGGATCACCCTGACTGCCCTGATAGTCGGCTGCGGTTGTGCTGCTGCCTGGTGTGGCGAGAATTCGAATATCACCAAAATTGTTGATCTGGTTCACCAGATAGGTGCTTAACGCCGCGGGGATGGAGCTGAAATTGTAATGAAATTGATAACCCGCCGAAGATGTCCCGCCGCTGGTTGCCAGGCCAGGAGTATACGTTTCGGTACCTAAAAGAAATAGCTTGCCGGTAGGATTTGCTGACGAATACAAGGATCCAGCGGGAGCCGCGCCCCCATACGCCGCGCCGGAAGCATACGCGGCTGAACTCAACGAATTCGTGTTTTCATTGAGATAAAAATTGACGGGGCCTGGCGCGGCAAAATATTCATCTTTATCCGTAAGGTTCAAGCCCAAGCCGGAAATACTGGTGATATTGACACCTGAGGCGACGCCCAGGCTGGACGCATTGAAATCCATCACACCGTAGTTGGCGTAATAGCCGCTGCTGGAACCTTCGGCAGTGATGCGGCTGGTTCCCGAACTTGGCCCGCCCGACCGCACGTTGGTGACGGTGGATGTGCTGCTACTATAGCTGGCGCTTCCGCTGACTGCAGCCGTAACCGGTGCCGCCGACGAGCCTAGCGCGGCAAATGCCGCCGCCGCCAGAATACCCGATGACATTGTGAATCCATTTAATGCGCGCATGAAAAACCTCCCAAAAATATGATCGCAAATCCGCTCCGGCCACTGACAAATGCCAGTTAAAAGCCAGGGCATGATTCAACGGTGACTTTATCGCGGTCAAATAAAGATTAGAGCAGCGCAAGGATATGTTTTCGTTAACTCTGATCGGCCGGGTTATCTCGTCGTCAAGGGCGGTACCCGGCGGCGGTTCGGGGCTACCAGAGATTTAACGTGCCTGCAATGTTCCATTAACTTTCCAAGGCTACCATACCGCAAGACTGTGGCACTTGGCTGCGGGCGAGGCTTGGCCGAACTTGCGGCTTAGCTCGGGACGCGAATCGTTGCAGATCGCGCCGAAAAAACGACGTTTGTCGCGGAGATCATGCAATGCCGGATCGACTTCAAGCTTGGTTGCACACGTCAATGGGCCGAACAACGGTGACAGCCATTCTGATTATGGCGCTGGTCGGAGTCGCGTGGTCGATGAAGCGCTATTTCGGCCCCAATTCCGCGCAGCGGTATTCCGGTAGTCCCTTGTTTATTGATTCAGCTACCGGAAAAACATTTCATTATCAACTTAAAATAGGCGATACCATTCCCGTGTTATCGCCATTTACCCACCGGCACACGGGATATCCGGCATCCTTTTCCTACTGGAGTAAAAGTGGGCATATTTTAGAGCACCCGGAGCCGGTACTGCTTAATAGTTGGCTGGGAAAAAAAGCGCCGACTTTTGCGCCGCTGTCCGGGCGACTTGTGACCGCGAATGAAAAGCCGCCCCGGCCTGGTGCCGCACCGCCTCCAACTAAAGCCCAATATGAAAAATGGCTCCATCAATATCAAGCGGAATCCAACAGTGGTTCTTAGACTTATAGATGTGTTTTCGGAATTAACATACATCGCAGGAGATTTGGTAATGAACGTCAAGATTAACTTGGAATCTGCTATTTGCAATACACTGGCGTGGCGAGAGTATCTGGGGGCGAAGAGTCCCAGAGCCGCTCATCATCGTAATGTTGGAGATCGGGGCTTTACTCTTATAGAGTTGTTGGTTGTTATTTCCATTATTGCGTTGCTAATCGCGCTGTTGCTGCCTGCTCTGGCGGAAGCCAAACGCGACGCGCAGGCGGTTGTTTGTGCGGCCAATTTGCATTCAATCGGCGAGGCCATGGAGGAATATGCCGCGCAGTGGCAGGATGCCATTGTCGGCAGCCCCGCAACCAGCGGAAGCTTTTTCTGGTCCAACATTAACACCGGAGCACATGCACCCTATTCGGAATATGATTATCCGAATCTTTGCGCGGAATATGATTGGATGACGCCGCTTTCCAATGAAATGAATCATCGATTCGTATCTCCTGACACGGCTGATCTATTGGCCGCCAATAAATCAGATCGCCTGGCAAGATTTGAATTTCTTCGCGCTGATCCGGCGTTTATCTGTCCATCCAATAATTTTCTCGCCGTGCCATATTCCAGTTCCTCCATTCAGCCACCGGTAGGACCGATGTTATCGTATTGCGCCGCTGGCTTGTTTTTGCTTGACCCCATCGCCACCGCCAATTACACCTGCACTTTTCCGTACGTGCAGGTTCCCAACTCCTATTCACCTAACATGAACAACGTGGGCCAACCCTCGCAAAAGTGCTTTGCGGCCGATGGAGCGGCTTACTCCACCACGGCACAGGCACCTGACGTGGACTTGACCACTACGGAAAATATTGACGGCAGCGCCTTTGCTGATGAAGGGGCTTTTACATGGTATTCGGATTCCTGGAACCGCGATTTTGCCCCCGGCAATTCCAGCGGCAGCTTCAAACGTTCCACAGGCGGTGTGGACGCGCGTGAATATGCCTATCGTCATGGATCAGGTCCGGGTGTTTACAAAATGAACATGCTGTTTTTCGACGGTCATGTCAGCCTGAAAAGTGATCTTGATTCCGCCAACCCCATTTACTGGTGCCCACCGGGAACGGTCATTCCCAATAGCGAGCCTACCCCCGATGTGGAAAAGAAATACATGGGCGGGGCGTCGTCGTATACCGTGCCGCAATAGTCCTTTAGTAAGAATATTCATATCTCATCTTGTCTGCCCCGAGCGATCCAGCGTCGCTCGGCGGCGTTATTGGCCAATTCCCCGCCGCGAATCATGTGATCAAGCCCGCGTTGTCTGTGGAATTGAATTACCCAACCCCATCTTGGTGTCCAATCAATAGGTGCGGTCAATGGGGTGGAAAGCATGGTGATTTCACAACAGATACAAAATACGGTATCTTCCATACGAATATCACACAGGAGATGATTCTGATGATCCTTCGCCATAAAATCCTGCTTCCACTGATATTTCTGGCTGTGGCATGGGTGCCGGCGGTGGCACCTGCGGCGGTAATCCTGGTAGGCAATAAGCATTCGATCAGTGAATACACCGCCACGGGACAGGTTATTAACCGCGCCCTTATATCGGGGTTGCATCTTACGTTTGGTCTTGCGGTGTCCGGACGGGATCTATTCGTTGCCAATGAAAACTCCGGGACGATTGGCAAATACACCCTCTCCGGGCGTGTGATTAATGCCGCACTGATTTCGCACCTGGATGGCCCCGCCGGTATTGCCATCTCAGGAAACGAATTGTTTGTAGCCGACTACCGCGCGGATACCATCGGTGAGTACACCACTTCGGGACGTGTGATCAACGCCGCGCTGATTTCCGGATTGTACGGCCCCACGGGCATCGCGGTATCGGGCAATGATTTATATATCGTAAATTTCAACTCCGGTGCCGTCGGCGAATACACCACTGCGGGCCGTGTGGTCCATGCCGTACTGATTTCCCGCCTGGCTGGTCCGGATGCCATCGCGGTGTCGGGAAAGGATTTGTTCGTTGTGGCCGGGGGCGCTGGAACGGTGGGCAAATACACCATCTGGGGTCAGGCGGTCAACGCCGCCCTTATTTCCGGGCTGCACAACCCCTTCGGCCTGGCCTTGTGGAGAAACAGGATTTTTGTCACCAATGAACGCACCCGCGGCACCGTCGGCGAATATACCGCAGCCGGGCGCGTGATCAATGCCGCATTGGCTACGGGACTCAATTATCCCGGCTTCGTCGTCGTGTCCAATCAGCGGCGCGAGAGATGAAAAAGGGAGGCTGGTTTCCAAATTTTCATTATGGCCATTTCAGAATCCGTTTTTCCCCTATGCGGTTGTTAAGGCCGTGCCGATGTCGAGTTGGCAATCGGTTCGGGTGAAAGCCCAATGGGTGAAATATCAAACTTGGAACTCTGGCCTAGGAAACGGGCGGGATTATTATGGAACACGTCAATGAGCTCCTGCTCACTGTGACCGCGACTGCGATATTCCATCGCACATTCCTGCAAAGTAAAGGGGCTGCTGGGCCCCCAGTCTGCGGAAGAGTTTACCAGAAGCCGCTCCGAGCCATATATTTCCAGCATGTCGGCAGCCCGTGAGGGACTCATCTTAGTAGTTGGATACAAGGTCATGCCGGCCCAATAACCGGCATCAAGCACCGCTTTGATGGTGTGCTCTTCCACATGGTCAATCCAGACCCGTTGCGGGTCCGCATGTAGATTATGCAAAAGCTCCAGCGTCAGTTGCGTGCCCTTTCGCTTATCCGCCAGGTGGGGTGTGTGAATCAGCACGAGCTGCCGGTATTTTATCGCCAATTCCAACTGTTCCTGGAAGATAACCAGTTCATTGCGGGTATTTTTGTTCAGGCCGATTTCTCCAATGCCCAATACCGTCGGTTTATCAAAAAAAGACGGCATGGCGGTCATTACCTCGCGTGAAAGAGAAAGATTCTCGGATTCTTTGGGGTTCACCGCAATCCAACAGAAGTGGCGAATGCCATATTGCGCAGCGCGGGTCGGTTCAAATTCACTGATCTGCCGGAAATAGTCAATGAAACTGCCTGCATATTGATGGTCAAAACCCGCCCAGAAAGAAGGTTCGGCGACCGCGACTACGCCGGCTTGCGCCATGCGCGCATAGTCTTGGGTGGTTCGCGATATTCCGTGATAGTGGGGTTGAATGTAATACATAAAAGTCTCCGGGTTACGAAAAAGCCGAGGCGTTCTCCAAGTTTATAGATCTGGATCCGACAGTAACTGCAAAATCCGTTGCGTGCGGTCGGGCTGGGCACTGGCCTGCGACAGTATCGCAATGGCCCGGCCCAGTCGCAACAGCCGTTCGTCAACGGGCTTGACTCCACGGGGCGGCAAAGCCGCGCGATCGTAGCGGTCCAGAGTTGCCGCCAATTCCAGCAACATGCAGCGGCAATCCAAATAATACCGGTCCAGCACATTATTTTTATTCATTGCGTTACTCCTCATCGTTTGCGAAATTTATGTTTTCAATGCGGCGTGCGGCATTCGCCCCACCATCGTGCTGGGTAGCTGTTGTCCGCGAATGTAATTCCGGGACGGCGGCGGGTGGTTGCGGCTGCGCCACGATCAGACTGTTACGTTCACAGCCAATATGTCCGGCGATGACCGGACATTTGGCCATCAACAGAAAAAACACGTTAGGCCGTGTGACAGCGCTAAGTGTTTCGTAATTACCCTGGCCCTTGGCCAGCACGACGTCCGCCTGCGCGAAGCGATGCCGTATTTCCGCGGTGCAGTCGGACAGCAATGTGCCCGGCGCGTCCGAGCCATTATCCATGGTCTCCACCAGATCATTGAGTCCCGCCACCGCTGCATCCACAAGCGTGGCATCATTTAGAACGGCTTGGCCGCGCACCACTACCGTAATACGCGGCGGTCCGAGCTGTTCGATCAGCAGGCGGTCCAGAACGATCTCTCCGGCATTGTCGGCGATGTAAAGAATGTTATTGGCGGTGCGAACGATGTGACGCAGGGGCTCCAGCGATCCTGCCAGCGGACAGGCTATCGCATGCGCTATATGCGCCCGCAGATTGCGGCCATCCAGGCCGTTGTAAGCTCCCGAGTCGATGGCATTGCCCGCAATTGCTATGCGAACGGCCGTGCCAAACGGGTCGGCGGCCTGGGCGATTTGCTTTCGCAGCTCCGGTAGCAGTTCAAGAGCCGCCTGGTTGAACTGCAATTTTTGTTTCGCGTAGGGGTCCGGGTTTCCCGTTAGCTGCCGCACCAAGCGGTGAATCCGTTGACCCATGACCGGGGGCGTCATGGTCATGTCCATGTCGCCGGCCCATCGGCAAACACTACGCAGCACCAACGCCTGCGTTGCTTCATTAGCCTCGGCATGGCGCACCGCCTCCAGGGCCTGCCGAATAAAACAAGGAATACAATCTAATTGGGTTTTCATATCCATAAACTCATTTTAATTGACGCAACAGTACTTCAGCGACACGGCGGCCCGACAAAATCATGCCGCCGAAAATTGGCCCCATGCGCGGGCCGCCAAATACGGCGCAGACACTCATGCCCGTAACCCACAAACCGGGAAATACCTCCGCCACATGATCTACCACAAATGCTTCACCGCTGCCGGCATCCATCGGACCTTCACGATGCCGCTCCAACGCAGTCAGATTTCTAAGCAAGCCACGCCGGGATAATTTTTCTACCGCCGAGGCATCGTGTCCGGTGGCGTCGAGCACCGCCTTGCTGCGCAGGGTGATTGGATCCACCGGCAAGGCCCCCAGCAGCGTCGTGCGGTTGATGACAACGCCATCCACGCGCCCCGCATGAACGCTAAGATCTTCCAGACTCGTGAGATTGAGCAACACCGCGCCCGCCCGCAGTGCCTTCGCGGTCAGGCCGCAGGCCAGCTCCGCCGCGTCCACCACATGCAATGATGACGCCACCGCCTGGCGGCGGATATCAAATTCCTCCAACACGGGCAGCGCTGCATCCTGCACGACTACCACATTCATGCCCATGGCACCGCCCCAGACGCCCCCGCCGGGCGACAGTCGCTTCTCCAGTACTACCACCTTGCGCCCGGCTTTGGCTAAATAATAGGCGGCGGTCATTCCCGATGGACCGGCACCAACAATCAACACATCGCTTTCTAGCGCGTCGTCCAGACGAAGATGATAGCCATTGATGATGGCGCGAGAGATATCAATATCCGTAAACTCCGACATGGTTATGAAGTCCTCTCCGAATTTCGGGTAAAAGTCGATTGCGTTCCGACGGCACCGTCGCATATTTGATTGGGGAATGCGGTCCATAGCGCCGCCAAGGCCCTAGGGCCGGTGCAATGCATGGGTGCGAAGATCTGGATATTCATATCGCGTAAGGCGACGAGCGTCTGGGCAATCCGTGGAAGGCCGGCGTTAATCAGATGCGTGCCGCCTAAGACGGCATGAATCGGTTGGTGGGTGAGTTCCCGGATATAGTTAAGCGTATTAATTGCCCCCGCATGGGCGCAGCCTAATACGACCACTACGCCGGCATCGGTAGGAATGTAGAGCGCCTGATCATCCAAAATCGGATCCGGGCGGCAGCAGGCTTCATCCAGAAAAAAATTTCCACCGACGTCCTCGTAGGTCGTGCGGCGCGGAATTTCACCGGTGGCGAAGACTCCCGGAACAACGGCAACCGGTCCGGTGGTCCAGACCAGTCGCGGTTCCTGTCGGCGGAGTGCCCCCTCCGTGATTGAACTAAGCCCTATTTCCCGCACCGGGTTGTCGCTCGCGGAAAAACGGGGCACCAATGCCTGCGGATGCAGAAATAATCGAGACCGGCCGGCATGATCAAAGGCGTAACGCAGCCCTCCAGTGTGGTCATAATGGCCGTGACTTAACACAATGGCGTCAGCACGGGTGAGATCAATGGTCAATCGACTGGCATTAATGGCCAGCGCATGGCCCTGGCCGGTATCGAAAAGCACGCGGTATTCGCCGGTGTCAATCCAGAACGCCAAACCGTGCTCGCCCCAAAGCCCCTGTTTGCGCACGGTGTTTTCCACTAAAACCGTAATGCACACATTGTGCTTCATCGCGGTATGTCCGGTACGGGAAACTCTGCCGACCTAGGCAACATAAAGGCCGCTCGCGCCGCCGCTTTTACTTCGCCCTCCTGCACCAATTGGGCTTGCAATCGGAACACCGGCGGATCCCCTTGGGTAATCCAGGCACGGACTTGCGCAGGCACGTTGAGCCGCACCGGATGGCGAAAATTAATGACCAATTGCGCGGTTACTGCGGCGCGTCCATGCAGAAATAGGCAGTTGGTCATGGCTCCGTCCAGCAAGGCGGAAATAACCCCTCCATGCATAATACCACTGTAGCCTTCATAAAGACCGTCGCAATTGAAATTACCCACCGCCACGCCCTGATCATCCAAGGCGATCTGCATTTTCAGCCCATGCCGACAATTTGGCCCGCACACGATACAGTCGGGGTGGTATTGTCCGCGGAGATCAGGCATGGTGTCCGCCGCAGGAATGCGCTTTGTGCTCGCCGTGATGATCCCCGCACTCATGATGTTCTTGGGCACCATGGTTACAGGCATTAGAACTGGACGCAAGATTCCCCTGCAGCCAGACGGTTACCACCGTTTCCGCCAACTCACTGGGTGCCCCAACGATTGTCTGAATATCAGCTTGTTGAAATAATTCCAACGCACGCTGGCCCATGCCGCCCGCTATGACCATATCAGCTCCCTGGTCCTTTAACCAAGAGGGAAACCGCCCCGGCTCATGCGGCGGGGTCGGGATTAATCGCGTGCCCAGAATAGTCTTGGTCTGCGGGTCAACTTCGAACATCGCCACCTCGCGGCAATGCCCAAAGTGTTGGGATAGTTTGCCTTCAACAACAGGAACGGCAATTTTCATAAATAACCTCCATCATTCGTCGGGGCACCGCGTCGTACTACTTTGACATCGCCGGGTGCCATGCGGCAATACATTATCTTATTACTTATGCGGTCCAATGATCAAGTAGGCGATTGGCATAGGTAGGTTAATCAGCATTTTTTCCAACAACGTGTGCAACTTCACCGGATGCTTTTATGGCAGGCCTGTAATCGGCCGGATGCTAAAGATTATAAAGTCATATTTCCGAACACGGGACGAATAACGCCAGTTGTTGCTTTTATTGTTTGGTAACCCAAAATAAGTCCATGCCCCCGGCCTACACGACCCAACAAGAATCAAAAGACTGCTAATTTGGCCGAATTTCAACGCTAACGCAGGATTTTTGCACTCCCTGGAGGCATCGCCCCCGGTGAGGAGCCATGGAGCCTGCTCCGGGCCGTCCGAGATTTTACCTATTTTTCGCTTGACCCAATCGCCTTTAGCGGTGATAGTTTTAGTACAGCGCCGAAGCTGTCGTGGCCCGGGGTTCGATTATTGGATGGTCGATGGCGTCACGAGGCTGCGGCATGCCGGTCAGGATGTTTGGCTACGGAGGCTTTCACCTATGGCAACAGTTCGCACACAGCGCAGCGCGCCACCTTACGCACTTATTGTTTTCATCGGTCTGTTTCTTGTGGTGACCGTGGTCGCCATTCTGCTTTACCTTAAATTAGGTAAAGCGGAACAAACGGCTTCCGCCGATCAACAGAATCTGGCACTGATCGCGTCAACCGAAGATCAGAATCTTCCGATCGTTGCGGATCTCAAGGCTAATGCCTCAGCCAGCAATACGGTGGTGCATCAGTTGGTTTCGCAAATAAATCAGTTGGAAGTTGAGATCAGCGGCAACAGTGGGACACGGGTGTCGCAGCTCATTGGGCCGTCCGGGCCGGTGAATCGGGTGCTGGCCAAGGCTGGTATGACTGGAAAATCCCTGGTACTGGCTTTGTCACAAGTGGATTCGGCCCTGGTCAATGCGCGAAATGAAATTAAGCAGTATCGCCTGCACTTGGCCAATTATCAGCGCCGGTTTGCTTCCACACGATCATCTTTTAAGGATGATATTCATGCGATTAATGATAAGCTGACATCCGCGCAGAATCGGATCGACGCACTAACGGCTAAATTAAATGCCGCCAACACACAAGTTTCCACTGAGGCCGGCATGCTGCAACAGCAAATTACCGGCGAACAAACCAAGTACATTTCCGAACTGCGCGGACAGGTTATTCAGATTCAGCAGCTCAAGCAGGAACTCCAGGCGCGAATCGCCGTGGTGCAGGATTTGCGAAATCAGATCGCGGCCTATCGTGCTCCGAACACCGGTGCCAACGCCATCTTGAGTCAGGCGGACGGCAAAGTTATTCGCGTGTCGCCGATGACCCAGCATGTTTATATCAACTTGGGTACTTCCGAACATATTACCGTCGGCCTATCGTTTGCGGTCTATAATCCGAATCTTGGCGTCAACACGGGCCAGAACGGTGGCGGGGTTGGGTCCATATCCGTTATCCGGGCGGGGAAATTCGCGTCGGTCTGCCGCATTACCCACCTGCAACCCAATGCGCAGATTTTTGCCGGTGATCTGATTGCCAACCCGGTTTTCCATAAAGACCGGAACCGGAAGTTCCACTTTGTTATTTATGGCGATTTTGATGTCAACGGTAACGGCGTACCCACAGCCGCCGGTCGTCGGCAAATTGTGCGGCTCGTTGAATCCTGGGGCGGCGTGGTGCAGAAGCACCTTTCCACACAGACCGATTTTCTGGTGCTGGGATCACGCCCCGCCAATTCGGAGTTGAATTTCAGCGGTGTGCAAACGGCACAGACGGCGGCCCTAAAGGCCGCCCGCGCAACGCAACAGCAACGCTATGAGCATCTGGAACAAAAGGCACAGAATCTTTCCGTGCCGATTCTCAATGCCAATCGCTTCCTTGCGATGATCGGTTATTACGCCCATCCACTGGTGCGGCAGTAATATGACCGACAGGCTTTCAGCCGCGTTTGCCGCACCAAGTCGCAATCGGCGGGCGCTATTGTGCCCCTTTGTCACCGCCGGTTATCCGAGCGTTGACCTGCTTGGACCTGTTTTGGAATCGCTGCAACGGGCCGGTGCCGGTTGTATTGAATTGGGAATCCCCTTTTCTGATCCCATTGCCGATGGGCCGACCATACAGGAAAGCTATCGCCTGGCGCTGCAAAATGGTGCTACCGTACCACGCATCATGCAGGCGGTTGAAAGAATTCGCGGCCTTGGTTTTTCACTGCCTATCATGGCCATGGCCAGCTTCAGCATTATTTTCAAACATGGGGCTGCTACGTTTGCTTTAGCGTGTGCCAATGCGGGAATCGATGGGTTGATTTTGCCGGATGTACCCCTGGAGGAAGCACCGGCGCTGGTTGGAGTGTTAGACAAACATCATCTCAAAAGCAGTCTTTTAATCGCTCCTACAACAGCACCGGATCGACGGGCAAAAATTGCCGCTTTATGCACCGGGTTTATCTATTATCTCTCGGTAACCGGTATAACCGGAGAACGACAATCCCTGCCGGCTGATGTGCCGTTAAATCTTAAAGTGTTGCGTGCAATGACGCCGCACCCCATTTGTGTAGGATTTGGAATTTCCCGTCCGGATCAGGTGGCGGAACTGGCACCGCTGGCCGATGGCATCATTGTGGGGTCAGCCATTATCAAAACCATTACCCGCGAACTGGCCAAGCCGACACCGGATGTTGCCGCCGCGGTTGGGGCATTTACCGCGGAACTTGCCGCCGGATTAAAGCAATAACCAATAATTCCGCAAAGCCGTCGGCTCTGTCCGCTGCATCGTATTCGACTGCACCAAAGCCTGAAAAGCATTTTAACGGTGTGCCGGCAAGCGCAAAAAATCAATTCCCCGGTTTATAAACACAGCGAATAATAGATCGCAATCCGCCCCGCGGCGTCCATTCACTGATCAGGGTCATTTGCCTGGGTTTTAGCCGTTGAATCAATTCATCCAAGATGACATTCGTGACATCTTCGTAAAAAATGCCTTCATTGCGAAAACTCTGAAGATACATTTTGTAGCTTTTCAATTCCACGCATAATTTGTCCGGAATGTACAGCAAACGAATGGTCCCGAAATCCGGCTGACCGGTCTGGGGGCAAACGGAAGTAAATTCCGGAGCAATGTGTTCAATTTCGTAATCTCTTGCAGGATGTGGATTATTGAATGTTTCCAGCAGGTGTAATCGTCCGGCTCTTTTTTTCATTATATATTCCTTTTCTTTTAACAATTTCTTAAAATTAGTCACCACATAACGGTTAAGTTTTACGTGGGCAACTTTTACGTTCCCCGGGTGTTTCCATACAGCAGAATATGCAAACGCATTCCAAAGCGAAAGCCCCGCTCGCGGCATATTTCCGCCAGCCAACTCCCACGCGCGTGCACCGCATCGGCGGTAACGCCTTCCGGCATGAGGATAACATCAGCGGGATTAATCGGCGCTGCTTGTGACACCCTTGATAAAATCATATCCACTTCCCGCATATCCTCCGGCTTACAGATGACAAATTTCCATTGCCGCTCAACAATGAAATCAGATCGCGCAAACTGTGCCAGCACGTCCCAATTCAAACGCCGCTGATCGTGCTTTGATGACCAACTGGAATCATCCGTCGGGGTAGAATTGGATAATTTCGGGCTGATGCTGGCAAGGTCCATGGGCACATCCTGCCACAACGTACCGGCTGTCTCGATGGTGATATGTCGGCCCATATTTTTTAAGCCGGTGACAAGTTCCGGCAATTGACTCTGCATCATCGGTTCGCCGCCCGTGATGACCACGTGCCTGCCGGGCTGTGGGGCCGCTTGATCCAGAATTTGCGAAACCGTCATATTCTCCCCCGTGGGTTCCCATGAACTGTACGGCGTGTCGCACCAGTGGCAGCGCAAATTGCACCCGCTGCTACGAATAAAAAATGAGGGAACTCCAGTGCGTTTTCCTTCTCCCTGTATACTGTAAAACATCTCCGCTATTTTCATGGGCAATCGCCGCGGTTCGATTCATAGGGTGCCGGGTCGGTAATGCCCAACTGTTCAAACGCGGCCAGCCGCAGTTGGCAGGCATCACAACGACCGCAGGCTGCACCGGTGACGCCGGGGTCGTAACAGGTCCAGGTGTGGCCGTAATGAACTCCCAGGGAAAGTCCAAGCTTGATAATATCCGCTTTGTGCAGGCTTATCAGCGGGGAATGAATATGAAACTTGCCCCGGCCTTCAATGCCCGCGCGCGTGGCCAGATTGGCCATGGTTTCAAATGCGGCAATATAATCCGGGCGGCAATCCGGATATCCGGAGTAATCCACCGCATTGACCCCAATAAATATATCGAAACACTCCAGCACCTCCGCCCAGGCCAAAGCACAGGACAGAAATACCGTATTGCGCGCCGGCACATACGTCACTGGAATGTCGTGGGTCATCTCCGCAGCGGGGCGGTCTTTTGGCACCGCAATATCCGCCGTCAGCGCTGATCCGCCGAAGTGCCGCAGATTTAAGTCCAGCACAACGTGACGCGCAACGCCTGCCTCTGTGGCCAACTGTGCAGCCGCATGAAGTTCCTGCCGATGGCGCTGCCCGTAATCAAAACTCAGAGCATAGCATATATAGCCGCGGTCTTTTGCGACGGCCAATACCGTGGCGGAATCCAGCCCGCCGCTTAACAGCACGACCGCCTTTTTTGTTTTTATATCCGCATCCATCATTCCCAGAGTTTACCGGTTAGTGCGATTTGTGCCAGTGGTACCGTTCCAGAAGCTTCCACAGGTCGGTAAGAGACTGTTTATTAACCGCAATCGCATTGTTCAGATATTGCAGCAAGCCCGGCCCCGCCTGATTCTTCCGAACCTGCTTTTGGGCCGCCTTATCCATGGCAAATTGCCAGGAGTAATCCATATACATCATGACCAGATAGCGCTTCTGAAAGTCCGCCGCATTGCTGTGCAGCAACAGTGAGCCTTCGTCATCCGCGATAATTTTCTGGGCTTTGCCGAAAAGGCCCGGACGATAAAAGTAATGCAGCTTAACGCCATGCTTTTTTGCCCACGCTTTGAGTTCTTTTAAAAGCTTTCCCTGACTGCTGGACATATAACTGTTAAACCGGCTTACGGATTTTGACAACCCCTTAAAATCCGCAAGAAATGCCAGTTGGGTTTTATCCTTATGCCCCTTCGCCAAGGACCGCAATATTTGCAGCACCGCCGGATTAAGCGGCTGCCGCATCACGGGCCGCGGCGTCGCAGAATTACTGCATCCGGGAAGGAAAAAAAATAAAACCGGTGCCAACACCAGGACCGCAAGAATATTCATCAACCGCATAAGCCAACTCCTTACCAAGGTGCAACTCCCAAGTGTATCCCAGAATTTCCTCCAAGGCCACGCGGCGGGCGGCGGTGTCAAGCCAAAGTTAAAATGTCCGGTAGTTAACCAAAGCTAAAATGTCCGCTTTGGCGGGCCGGGGCGCGGCGGGCGGCGGACTTGACAGGGGGGTAATCTCCACCCGAATAGTTTGATAGGAATGCAATCGTGGTCGCATCGAACGAAAAACTGCACCACCAGTATACGAAGCCACGAAGGAGCCGGAATAGACACAGAGGCCGGCAAGGCGTCGTGGTTTGACTGCCGATTTGAGGAACTTGAGGCATCGCGCGGCAAGGCGGCATTATGCAACAATCATCGGCGATCACCATTGTTTCGGCATTACCAAGATCCGTTACCTCCTTAGGAACTGGATTCGGTTGATGCGTGGCTGAACGGTCGAAGTCATTTCACGGTTTTGAATGCGCCGCATGAACAGATTATTAATATTTCGGCGCATCAGGTGGAACAAATCAAAGTATTTCTATGCTATCCTCTTGAAACCTCGGAGATGTGTGCGGCCGTGTATTCAGCATTGTATCGTCGGAGGTAGTGGCCTTTTGAGAATTAGAGGAGAGCAATGACATTATGAGTTCTTCCGCGGGGACCGGTCGGCCAAAGAAATAGCCTTGGAAAAGTGGACAAGCACGTTCTTTCAGTGACTCAAACTGCTCGAGTGTTTCAATACCTTCGGCGACCACCTGCAGTTGATGGTGGTGCGCGATTGCGAGAATGGCCTCGACAAGTGCGGCATCATTGGGATTCGTGGCTATGTCACAAATAAATGAGCGATCAATTTTTAACTCATTTAACGGAAGATTTTTCAGATAACCCAGTGAGGAATAGCCTGTGCCAAAATCATCAATTGAAAAGCCGATACCCAGTTGATTGATCTCCTTCATTTTTTCCACTGCGTCTTTGGCATTACGCATCAGTACCGACTCGGTGATTTCGATGGTCAGACTTCTGGGGTCAATTTCGGAGGATTTTACAATTGCTATGATGCGTTGCGCAAAATCAGTCATCTGAAATTGCCGTAGACTGACGTTTACGGAAATGCGGAACCTGATGCCGGCACACTGAAGCCGCCGCAATATGTGACAGGCCTCACGCAGCATGAACTCTCCCATCGGCACGATCAGGCCGGTATCTTCCGCTGCGGGAATGAACTTGGCTGGAGCGATCAGGCCCCCTTCCCTGGATTGCCAGCGAATTAACGCCTCCGCTCCGATTATTGATCGGGTCTGATCTACCTGCGGCTGGAGAAATATCCGGAAATCGCCATTGCTTAGGGCGATTCGCAGATCCTGTACCATCGCGACTCTTTCTTTGATCCGCTCCTGCATTGCAGGCTCAAAAAAGCAGATGGTGTTTCGACCCGCCTCCTTGGCACGGTACATGGCAATATCCGCCTGCGTAATGAGTTCCGGCGCGGTCGTATTCTCCTGTGGAAAAAGCGTCACACCCATGCTGGCGGTAATGGCATATTCCGAATGACCAACTTTGACCGGCTCGGATAACAGTTGGATAATCCGCTGTAAAATCAATTCCAGTTCATTGGCTGCCTTCTGGCGATCAGGCGAAAGATCCGGCAGAACAATGACGAACTCGTCGCCGCCAATGCGTCCCAGCGTATCGGTCTGGCGTAATATCGTACGCACCCGCTCGACCATCATAATCAGAAGCGAATCGCCGGCTTCGTGGCCTTGAATATCATTGACTTCTTTGAAATGATCCAGATCCAGAAATACCAGCGCTCCGGAATTGCCGCTCCGGTTTGCTGCGGCGATATCATGTTCAAGTTGGACCAATGTCAATTGACGATTCGGTGCGCCGGTCAGGGAATCATAATAGGCCAGGTGCTCGAGTTTCTCCTCCGCCGCCAGACGTGCCGTAATATCATTCTGGATTCCCAGCCAATGCGTTATGTCGCCGTGCGTATTACGAACCGGTGAAATACTTACTTCGCACCAATATGCTGTGGCATCTTTTCGATAGTTTTTCAAAATGGTATGGACGCTGCGCCCCTCACTGATGGCCCGGCGAACGTCATCGCGGCCCATACGATCTCGCGTTACGCCCTGCAGTATCCGCGGATTCTTTCCCCGAACTTCATTTAATGTATAACCTGTAAGTTTTTCAAAGGCGGGATTTACGTAAACAATAGGAGTATCGGATGTTGTCGCATCTGTAATGATGATCCCATTGGCCGATGCCTCAATGGCCTGTTGAAAAAGCGATAGGTCTGCAAGAGCTTCTTTGCGTTCCGTGTCATCGCGAATAACGTCATAGATCACGGTGCGGCCGGCGAGATTTAGTGCCACTGAGTGCGCATCAACGTCCCGGATATCGCCGTTTTTAAGGCGATGTTGAAAATGAAAATGCGCTTTGCTTCCGGATGTGACATGTTTGATCCGCTCTTCAATCACAGCGCGAGGAAGTGTGTTGATATCCCAGATATGCAGAATTTGAAGTTCCGTGCGGGAATAGCCGTAAAATGCTACAGCGGCTTGATTGCAGTCCAAAATCTTTCCGCTTTCGGGATCCAGCAGCAAGATAACTTCACTGTTTTTCTCAAAAAGCGTTCGGAATTGTGCCTCGCTTTCAGTAAGCCTCTGGTGGGGTTCCCGAAAACCGACCATAAAAGTATAGCGAAGAACCCAGGCGAATCCCATCAGACGATAAAAGTGTGTCAATAAGATCAATTGATTTCTGCCGCTGATTGATGCAAAAATCTGAATTAATTCTCCCGCTGTGAGAAGAATAATTGCCAGCATGTAGTCGGTGGCATTGGGATTGGGTTTCCGGTGCGCGCCCGACCGGGTGACCAAGATTGCTCCGCCGTATAGGCCTAACAGTGCAGTGGCCATGAGCGCCGCCGCCGCATGTTGCCATGGAACAATAGCCGCGCTCCACGTCTGCAGAACGCTTGTGAGGTAAAGTGTCGCTAACGCAAGAGGTATCCCGGCGATCCACAGCGCGATATTGGAGCGGGGGACGCGCCAATGCAGCGCCCGTTCTGACCGGATCCCCATCATAAACAGGGCCGCCGCCAGCAGTATCTCCGCGGTCGAAGCCAAGTGTACCCTCAGAAGATGATGAACATATGCCGACTCGATCGTCCTGTATCCCTTTGATGCCAGTTCAATCGCCAATAATAGGCCGCCGGTAATAAACAGCAGGGCAAAAGTCAGTCGCAGGACAAAGTGCTCAATGCGTAGGGATTCCCAGCTTACAAGTGCATTCAGCAGGACGACTGTTACGATACCGGCCTGAACGATTGCATACAGCTCCGCTGTTGGCTTTGTGGTTATATGTGAGAAAAAAAGCCAGAATAGAAATGGCGAAATAATAAGCAGGCCGGATCGCAGTAATCTGCAAACTCGACTGTAATGACATGTATTCCGATTGTTGGCTGCCGCGAGATCGGAATAGTCTTCCGCATGTTGATGTTCGGGCTGGTCGAGTGGTTCAAGCATGAAGCTTTCCTTCATAAGCGTAGAGACGCGCCGATTTTCGATTGCTGTGCGCTCTACACTGTCGATGAATCCTCGCGCGCCATCTTTTCGCGGATAGACTCAAGCAGCTTGCCCATTATCGTAAATTATCGGTCTTTGATCTGAAAAAAAATGAAGTAATTTTCTGATTATTCTGCCATGGACGCTTTTGCGGTGGCTGCTGTAGCGTAAACCCCCTTATTGGCCAGCCGCCAGGTCAGCAGGGGGCGGATGACAAAGATGGCCGATAGATAGATACAGGCAATTCCTAGCGCCATGATCACACCCAGGCTGGCGATGCCGCGGTCGCGGGAAAGGCCCAGAAAGCCAAAACTGCTGCACGTTACAAAGGCGCACATCAGCAATGCCCGTTCGCTGACATCCCAGAACCGCCAGATACGGCGCGGATTATGTTCCGCCTCGCGGTAACGATGCATCATAAATACACCGTATTCGTGGCCCGCGCCAATGAGAATCGGCATGGCAAAAAAGTTCGCAAAGTTCCATTTCAATCCCAACACACCCATGATGCCTACCAGCATCGGCAATCCCAACGCTAATACTGAAACCGTCATAGCGGTGCGCCCAAGGGAGCCCAAATCCAGATACACCAGAAAAATGACGACCAGAAATGCCAATACGGTTGTCTGCATAAAGGCCGCGCGAATGGATTCCGTGGAATGATAAAGTTGAATAGCAATGCCGGTTAAATCGACGTTGCTGGGTACCAAGCCGGGCGCTTGCGCTGTGCCCTGTACCGCCGCTACGAACTGCCGCAAGCGCGATTGATCCCATAGATCAAACCGGGGATAAATATACAAAGCATACTCACCAGTGGCCGCCCGAAAATGGCGGCTTATCTGCGGAGGCACGCGGGCCATGTCTAGCTTACCGGGCGTGAGCATCGCCGCCGCGGACGCCAGAGATTGGCTGAAAGTGGTCTGCCACCGTGAGAGCTGCTGCGCTGCGACGTCCCGTTGCAGCCCGGTTGCCTCATTCAATTTTACGGCAAACGCTCGCAGCGTTGCGGCCGCTTCTTTAGCTGCTGCAGCGGCGGTTGGCGCGCTGCCATGGATGGGTTTACTCCAAGTGTCGGCCAGTGCATCGGCGGCCTGGGCAATGGCGGGTAGGTCTACGGGGGCTACCGCTGATGGATTATGCCAGTGAATATTTCGCAAGACTGCGTTATGCGCGGCGAGATATTTTTGTTTCGCAGCGGCACTGAGAATACTGCTGGTGGATAATATCGGAGAATCGGCATTAGAAGCCGCTTTATCCAGCGTGGCTTGAATGGGAGCCAGTTGCGACAAGGATTTTGACAGCACAACGGCGTACCAGGTGGGCATTTCCTTAACAAGTTTTACCGAGGTCAGGCCGCGGGCCTGTAAATCCAGTAGATTCGGATCAAACCGCAGTTGCAGCGCGAAGGGAATCAGCCCGATAAGACTAGCCAGCCACAGACCCAGTCCCAAGAAATTTTTCAAACCCGCTCGCGGTGGGGGGCGATTATCCGTGTAGCGTTGGGCGGGTTGAACTTTACCGAGTTTCGGGGGAAATAGGACCAGCAGGGCGGGCAAAACCGTATAACCCGCCAGCAGGCATAGCAATAGTCCGGCACCGGCGATTAACCCCAATTCCGCATCGCCTCTAAAGTGAGTGGTCAACGCCACGAGAAATGCGCCGGCCGCGCCGGCGCAGGATGTGGCTATCGGCGGCCCGGCGTATCGGAAAACTCGCGCCCATATCGCTTGTTTCCTTTCATAGCGCCGGGCTTCGCGGCGGTAGCGCATCATGATTTGAATAAGATAATCCATGCCGATGCCGATCAGGGCAATGACAAACACTGTGGAAAGCAGATTCAATTCGCCAACGAAAATCGTGGCGAAGCCAAATGTCCAGGCAATCGCGATGGCCAGCGTTATTCCCGCCGCAAATCCCATCCAGATGGAGCGTAGCATCAAAATCAGGCCGATCAGTACGACGATCATCGCCAGTGTCTCGGCTTTGTCACTATCCGATGTGGTAATCCGCATTTCGTCCGCGGCCAGCACGGGGCGACCGGTCATTCCAAACGTGAATTCCGAATGAAAGTCCCTGGTGGATTGGACCATGGCCGCATGGATTTTCTCCAGCGGCAGGGATACCGCGGCCAGAGAATCAAACGTAAATTTAGGGAAGACTTTGATCAGCAGCAAATGTTCGGAGCCGTTGCCTGCTTGAATGTAGTAATAGCCCGCCGCGGCCGGGGTAATGGGGCGTTGGGATAAAAGGGTTGGCAAATCTGGAGCCACGACGAACTTGGCAATCGGCTGCCTTAGGGCCTGAAGCCAGGATTCGCTGAGCATTCGAACAAAGCTGGTAGTTTGCACGCTGGGTGTCTGTGCAGCCAGAAGCCGCAAAAATCGCTGTATGCGCGTATGGCCAAAGAACGACATCGGGATATCAGGTTTTTCTCCCCAGACTGTTGCTAATTGCGCCAAGGACGGCGCGCCGTTGGCTGCCGCCCGCAGGTCAGGCCAAGTTGCAAATAAGAGAGCCTGATTGCCAAGCTTTTTCAATGGCACGTGGCTGTCCACGGATATAACATACTTTGGCAACTTTTGAAGTGACGCGGTGACGGCATTTGCTGCGGCAATCCATTGGCTGGCAGCCGGTGGATGGGCCGGATTTCGCGCTTTAATGACGATATAGGCGGCCTCATTTTCGGGAAACTGCTTTATAAATTGGAGATATTGGTGGAAGAACGCGACATGCGAGGAAAAAAGCTTGTTTTGATCCGTGGAAATTCGCAGGCGGGTGCACGCGAGAAAAGCACTGATCGCCGCCAGCACCAATGCTATGCCCAACACCGTGCGCGGGTACCGGGTGAGCCGCAACGTGTCCTTCAGAACTCTTCGATGTATTGGACCCATAGATAAAACGCAACGCAGCCCACTATCCGCCGGGTGCTACAGCAACAACCACGGGAGTAGCGTCTGCTAAGCCTTCACAACGTTTTTTGCCAATCCCAATACGGTATCCCACGCGGTGCCAGGGAATTTTTGTGTATCGGCCAGGACTTCCTGCATGGCTTGCAGGAACCAGTCCATATCCTGTTTGGTGGCCACCAGCGGCGGTAGAAATTTGATCACCTCGGTATGGTAACCCGCGACCTGAGTAAGTATATGGTGCTTTTTCAGCAGCGGAATAATAATCATCTGCCCAAAGACGCCGAAGTTGAGTTTATGAAGCATGTCCCATGCCAGACGGAGTTTCAAGGAATTTTCCGGACGGGCGAAATCAATGCCGAACATCAGTCCTTTGCCGCGGACTTCCGTCACAAAGGGGCAGGTTTTTCCGATTTCCGCCAGGCGAGCCATGGTGTAGCGGCCCAGTTCATCGGCATTTTCCACCAGTTTGTCTTCTTCAATAACCTGAATGCTGGCCAATGCCGCCGCCATGGCCAGATCATTTTGGCCGAAGGTGTTGGAATGCACGACACAGCGTTCCATGGAATTAAAAACCGCATCCATAATGCGGGGCCGCGTTATCACCGCACCTACGGGGACGAAACCGCCGGAAAGTCCTTTGGCCACGCAGATAATATCCGGTTCTACCTCGGGCCAATGCTGAAAGCAAAACCATTTTCCCGTGCGGCCCATGCCGGATTGTACTTCGTCCACCACCAATAAAGTGCCAGCCTTGCGGCACAGGCGTTGGGCTTCAGCTAAATAGCCATCTGCGACAAGTTCGCAACTTTTTCCCTGAATAGGCTCAAGTATAAAGGCCGCGGCATCCTGTTTGGCCAAGGCTTTTTCCAGTGAAACCAGATCGTTAAATGGAACCGCCTCGGTATGCGGCAGCAGATCGCCGAAGCGCTCCCGGAAAAACTCGGCGCCGTTGATGGCCAGCGATCCGGTGGTCAGCCCGTGAAACGCATGTTCACAGTATATGATTTTTTGCCGGCCCGTGGCACAACGGGAAAATTTTATCGCGGTCTCCACGGTTTCCGTGCCGCTGTTGCAGAAAAATACGCGGTCCAATCCGTCTGGGGTATGCCGCACCAGAGCCTCCGCGGCTAAACCGCTTAAAATGCTGCAATCCATGCGCACCAGATTGGGGCTTTGCGCATCGAGTACTTGCCGCAGCACCTGGCGCACTTTGGGATGATTCCGCCCGAGCATAAATACGCCCCAGCCTGTCAGCAAATCCAGATATTTCGTGCCCGCACCATCCCATAAATAACACCCCTCCCCGCGGGTATAATTGCGGTCAAAGCCAATGGTCTTGAGCATTTTTACAAAAGTCGGGTTGATATGATCCGTGTGCAGGTCATATTGCGTTCCACGATGCTGTTCCACCCAAGCGATAAAATCTTCATGCATTATCAATATCCTTCATGCCGTACAGAGAGTCTATCCCGGCCATTACGCGGGCAAACTCCAAGCACCGAATTATACGCCCCGCAGTGGAAAAATGAAAAAACGCGCAGCGATACCATTGGGCAGCGATATCAGGCCTCTGGCGGTGAGGCTGTAATCGTGCCTTACGGCTAATCCGGCGATTACTCGGACAGGCTCTAGTGCTCTGTCACGCCTAAATATTAGGATTGACGACGAACCTTTGCGACGGTGGGTGCGTCCTTTGAGAGGCAGCCATCCTAAAATGTTGATGTGACAGCCCACTAGGGTTAGATTCCTATTGGCTGGCGGCCCATAGTGTTAATGCGGCCCCGGTTGCGGCGGCGATCAAAATACCCAGGCGCATTAGCCAGATGCGGCGGGCGAATTGCTTTTGTCTATTCGGTGATTCGGCCAGTGCGGCCAGAAGCGCCACCCGGTTTTGTGTGCTGGGATGCATCCATCCCGCGCGATCGCGCGGCCGATTGGCGATACCCACCAACATAGTCAGGCTTTCAGAAAAAATTCTTGCTCCGGCCTGAGATGGCGTTTCCTGCGTGATCATGGCAAGTTCATCCGTGCGCGGCGGATCAATGAAGGTGTCCTCGGGAGGTAGGTATTCCGCCGCAGATGCCACCGGCACCTGCACGGTGGCTCCGACGCGGTCGGCAATATGCCGGGCGGCAAACCAGTCCGCCTGGTGTTCGCATAATCGGCTCACCTGAGAAAATCCGAAGACCAGTAGCAGGCCCACAATTAAAAAATTCAGCAGCATGGCGGTGTTATCGCTTAATGACCAATAGTTTCCCGCCCAGAGAGATATTCCCGTGCCCAATAGATCGGCGGCGGTAAAGGTCAGCAGGTACCACCAGATATGCCGATGGTATCCATGTCCTACTTCATGGGCAAAGACAGCTTCCACTTGCTGCGGTTCCAGACGTTCCAGAAGCAGGTCCGTAAGCAGAAAATACCGGCACCAGGGCAGCAATCCCAGGATCGCTGCATTGGGAATCCGGTAATAAGTGTTCCATATTCGGATATCCATGAATCCAACTTTTTTACGGCGGGATAAATCTTCCAGGCGTGTGCGCAGCGGTCCGGACGGAAGCCGGGTGGTGCGCCAATAACGCACGATGATCGCCGGCAAAACCAGAAATAAAATCATCGCGGGCAGCACTGACGCGATTTCCGACCAATTCCCCAGATTCAGACGTTCCAATAGCGCGGTAAACGGAATCGTCAGCATATCAAACCCCAACAGCACCACCAGCAAGGACATGCCATGGCGGAATTGCATGTTGACGTATTGCATGCGGGATGGCAGGGCGTGCGTTGGTAGATCATCATCCGGCTGGGAAAGTTCCGCGAGGTTGTGAATCCGCACTTCCAGCGGATATTCCAGATACCATATCATCAGCCATGTCGCCACCGGAGCGATCAGCCAGATCACGGATGACAGCATCGGAATATGGTGCGTATTCCAATGGTACTTAACCAAGTAGCCGAACCCGAATAACCACAAATCCGCAGCGAGCAACATGATGTTGAATGCGGTCAGACGGCGGAGAGTTTTTTGAATTGCGCCGGCGGCGTCAAAAGTTGAGATACGGCCGTTACCCAGTTGCTGATCCAGGCTCGCAAAGCGCTGCCGGCCCCGAATCAGCAAGGCACCATGCGCCAGTATCACCAGCAGAACGACCATGAACGGGGAAAGGTGAATTGGCGGGCGCTGGGGAGCAGCATTAAATGCGGCGACCATCAAGAGAAGAATAATAACCTGCAAGGGCGCAATCATTATTTCATATTACCCTAATTCGATTGCCGACGTAAAAACCGTTCAATAACTCATGCGGACGAACAACCCCAGAATGGTCGCGTCACTGTGTGTCCCGGCCGGCTGAGAATATCGTGATCCCGCGAAAATGCTATTGATCACCGCTCCAACTTCATAATGGCCGCGGTCCGCAGGGATATGAAATATGCCATTTAGCGGATAGGTCAGGATCGTGCCGAGAAACGTGCCCAGATAGCCGTCACGATAGCTTCTCAGATTGACATCCAGACGCTTTTCATCATGAATAAATGATACGCTCAACGGAGAATAAATAGTCAGGCCGCCGGTATGCGGAACCACGAAAATCGGATTCATTCCGATTTCAAAGTATTGCCCGGCCCCGCTGGTGTAGTAGGCTCCATCATAATCAAAGCCCACAAGCACAAACGGGTGAAACGCGAATTGACCGAAATAGCGATCATCATTGAGGCTCAGGCGGATGTATGCCTCCTGGCTGTCGGCCTGCCCGTGGCTGATGATCGTGTTAGCCAGCGGATCACCGGACGGCACAAAATACTGGTTTATGGGGGTAATATAATTGGTGTACCCGGCATCAAAGCGAAAAATATCCATGATGTCGTATTGATAACCAATGGTAATATCGGCTTCTGTAAAATTGCTGGAGGGAACATATCCGACGTTGCCGCCCGCCACGGGCCTTCCGGCAATTCCCCGGGATAGTGCATTGATGTATGGATTGCGAATATCGTAAGAATAATCTTCAAATGTCCGCAGGTAGACTGATCCCCATTTTTTTAAGCTTAAACTGATTTGTGTGATATTTTGCAGATTAGGGCGGTTGGGCGCAACGTCATGATAGCGAAACCAGTAATCATTGAAGTACCCGAACAGTGTAGTAATGTGCCACGCCTGCTTGTGCACGTGATAGGCCGCCAGAGATGGGATCATGGTGCCTGTTTCTTCCGCGTTGGCGGGATTGTCCGCACCGAAGCTGGGGGTCGGCAAGGGCATAATGCCGTTATCAACGCCCGCGGCCATAGCCGGTCCGGCGGCCAAACCCGCCGTGAGAAGCAGTCCAACGATCACAGTTTTGTTAGCCATATATTGTTACCCCACGCTATTTTCCACACGCCTTACGGCGCGATAGTCTGCAACGCCTGCTGATTGGTAATGCCTGCCTGCGGGAACCCGGCCGGCCAGAGGCTTACCATGGCGGCAGTGGTGGCGGTATCCGCATTATAGGCCAAGGTTATACCGACATAAAACCGCGGAATTTCACGAACCAGGGTAAAATCGGTTGCGACATTATGATTTAGCGCAAAATCGTAGCTTTCCGAAGCGGCGATGGTGTATTTGCGCGTCAGTTTATAGGAAATCGCGGCCGTCCACTGATCCGAATCAACGGCCCGGATATACCGATTACCCAGGAAATAACTTAAATTCGGTGATTGATTCACTTCCACGCCCGAGTCGAGCTGCTCAAGCTGCTGCAAATCAATATTCCAGCTTTCATCCGCCAGGAATTCGACATTGGCACCAATTCGCCAGGAAAAATTGGCATCAATGCTGTCGGCAATCTGGCTTAATTCCGGGCGGCTCCAGTCATAATAGCCAATCAACGGATTGCCAAAATCACTGGTGGAAAATGGTGCCCCCACATATTGCGGGTTATTCGGATCAAAAGGCCCGGATAAATTATGGTTCCAAAATACGTCCGCCGCCACGTTGAAGGTGATCCAGTCCACAATCTGACGGTGTCCTTTGCGTCCACGCTTGGTTTGCAGGGTTTGACGCAACGCGAATTCCGCACCACTGGCATCAGTAATGCCTTCCACATTGCGGTCAAAGGGTTGCAGATAACCCTGTTGCACATTGGCACCGGTGGCAAACATGCTGACCTCCGGTTCAATGATATGCCGCAACTGGTCAACCTCCAGCAAATCTGACTTCACATCCGGATACACCTTCCAGAACGTGGTGGAACTGCGGAATCCGACGGTTCCCCACGCCCGGGTTGTGCCGCCGCCCAACTGATTGTCCACCACCGGGAAACTTGTGTCCCAATACGTCAAGCGTCCGCTGACAAACGGATCAAATTGCACCGGTCCAACCGCCATCGGAAAGTCGATTTCCTGCCGCGAATCCAATCGTGCGACAGGTTGATCCGTCCAGCCGTTGCTCAGGTAATATTGAGAGAATGTTTCATTGGGATTTAAACCCGGAAAATTCAATTCCAACGCGCGCACGCCCGAAGTTGTGTTGCTGAATTGATCATTGATGATTCCGCCGCTGCTGTCACTGAAATACGTGAACAGGCCCAGAATTTTATCTCCCTCACGGTAATAATGCGCTTCAGGATAGCGTTGCACGGAGTATTCATTATTTTCCAGATCAGCATTGGTTATAAAGCCCGTCAGATTCCATTTCCCAAGCGCGGTAAATGCTTCCGTATCATGCTGCTGTTTGACATAAATGGAGGTTTGCTGCTCCGGTGCCGTGGAATAAATGCTTTGAAAATACTGCTCAAGATAATTCGGATCTGAAACGTAACTTCCTTCCACCGCGACCGTCCATTGATTCGAAAGTTGCTGCATGTGCCGGACGGAAATATAGCCGCGCGTGTGCTGAGTGACCGGTAAATTATCGCGATTGGCTCCAAGTTGATCTGTGCCCGTGTCATACATCAAAGCGCTATTCACCACGCCGTGCATTCCGTCTATGTTATAACGCGCGTTGACACCCGTCGCCGGTCCGCGACTGGAGTACTCGTTAACGTTAATATCGGCTTCAACACCGCCCGGTGGCGTAATGCCCATCAAGGCCAATAAGTTCCAATCGGTTTGCACCGTGGCACCAAAGATACTGGAATTGCCCACGCTGACGGATTTCAGCGGAGACGGATTCTGCTGCGTGGTGCCTGTAACATAGGGCCAATAGAAAAACGGTACACCCAGAAAATTGGCCGTGGTATTGGTGGAGGTAAAGGCATAGTACGCGGTTTTAGGTTTAGTGCCCGGCGGAGCCGGTGCCGCAACGCTGCGCACAGTCATGGCACCCGCACCGATATAATAGTGCGGCTGATAAAATTCATCCGTCGACAATTTCACCGATTTAGCTTCAAATTGCCCCTGCGCCCGTTGGATGATTTCATTGGCCCGCATGTACAAGGGCGAGTTTGCCTGAATATCGGCGGAACTTAATACCGCATGAAGCAGAATGGCGCGATTCGTCGTGAAATCAAAATATACCTGATGGGCGTGCAGGGTCTGCTGTCCGTAGGTGACTGTTACGTCGCCTTCAAGATATACGCCCTGTACTTTACGCGCAATGGGGGCCGTTTGTGGATTTGCGGGTTTTTTACCGCCTCCGCCTTGATGCCCCGCGGCACTAAACATAACGGCGTTGTTGGCCCGCAGCTCAAGAGCATTATGGCCGGGCACTTGCCTGAACAGATAAAATTCACCCTTGGCCACCGTCAGGCGTTGGTCTCCAACGACTTCCTCTTGGATGATATTGCCCGTGGCCATAACAGTGGGCGTCGGCGCAGGGGGAACGGTAGGTTTTGGCGACATAACTTTAGATGCGGATTTTGCGTTTACCGGTGCCACAGGAATCGGTGCCACCGGCATGCGTGATCCGCCGGCAAACCAGCCATTACGCAAAGCCAATTCGGTCGGTGATATTTCAATAGTGGGAATCGCCATTTGCCCCTGCGGAGCCGCGGCCAATTTATCAATAAGTTTTCGGCCGCGAATCACCAGGGAATTTTTTGATTCGTCGCGGGCAATCGGCGGCGGCCCGGATAATCGCACGCGTGAGGTAATGCGCGTGGTTACCAGCATTTCATTGGCGGTGCTTACCGCCGCATTCATCGCACCTTCACGGATTACCACATGCCCCGCCAGAAATATCCGCACCTTAAAATATCCGGACTGTCGCTGTCCCTGCGGATACAACCAGATGACCACATGATCCGCCGAGAGCCGGCGATACCCGACGTCCACCTGCACGTTCCCCGCAGCCAAAAGATGTATGGTTCCTCCATTATTTTGCCACGTCGTGGTATGCTGTGCCGCCACCACCAGCGGCACGCCGATGGTACCCGTGGGTTTAAGAATCGGGTAAATAGTCGGGCTGATTGGCTGCTCAAATGTTTGCGCCTGAACCATGCCAAGGCCCGTTCCCGTCGCGCCAAGGACCGCCGCCACAATTGCGGCACGAAACTTTCCACGTAGCGCGAATGTGGGTGCCAACGAGTTGGGTCTTTTGTCTTTTATGTTCGTCACAGTCCCGCTCAAAATACCCCTGCAAAGTTCACCAGCCAATTCGCTAGGACCCTCTTCAGGGCGCACCAAAACAACCGGGGCAAATCATAGAGCGCCCGGGGGTTACTGGGAAGTCAATAGAGTAAAAAAACTCCGCGGGTAGGATTCGAACCTACAACCGATCGGTTAACAGCCGATTGCTCTACCATTGAGCTACCGCGGAAAAAAGGCTTCCGCCAAATTTATACTATCGGAGCCGGGCTCGAGCCGGCAATCCCGATAGCCATCGGGATTAATCCCGGCGCGCCGGGACTCTACCATTGAGCTACCGCGGAAAAAAGGCTTCCGCCAGATTTTATGGGCAGAGCCGGAATCGAACCGGCGACACAAGGATTTTCAGTCCTTTGCTCTACCAGCTGAGCTATCTGCCCGCCGAGCCAAGCAATTTACGATACCATACCCGAAACTGCAAGTCTGCGCAACATTTTTGCTACCCCGCAGTTGTCGGCTTGCCCCAATTATCCTATTATTATTCTTCCACCATCCGGCCGGATGCCCGAGTGGACTAAGGGAGCGGATTGCAAATCCGCGATTCGTGGGTTCGAATCCCACTCCGGCCTGTGTCTGAATCGCGTTGCAAAACGCAGCTTTGCCGCATGGATAGCGGATTTTCTTCACGCTTCCCCTGCATGGCCAAGACTCCATCAGGCTCCACGGAATTCTTGGATTCTATGCCTGAAAGCGCCCAGCTGTGCGCCAAGACATTTTCACCTATCGGCGTATCGGTGGTGCCGGCCGCCTGTAGACTCTGACTTTCGGCCGTGCGCCAGTTTGGCAAGGCGTCAATCGCTTTATCCAAGTCGCCGCGGAATACGTGCGTGTAATTATCCATGGTCAGCGTGATTGTGCTATGCCGTGCCAGTTGCTGCGCGGTTTTCGGGTGGACGCCAGCGGCCGCAAGGTCCGATATGAATTGGTGTCTCAAAGCGTGAAAATCAAAGGTCTTGCCGTCAAGGTCGTATGGCAATCCAGCAGCTTGTAAATCGGCCTTGAGCATATCAGCGGAATCACGATTGTTGAGCTTTGGAAACGCCTTGGTCCCCGGCACCTCGGCCGCCAGGAACGCCCGTAGTAGGCCAGCCATATCCGCACGCAGCGGCAAAGTGTCTTGTCGGCGGTTCTTGGCGTAGGCGGCATTAATGGTCACGCTCGGCGATTCGCCTAGGCAGAATGATCCAGCAGTCAGGCTTGCCAGTTCGCTTACCCGCAGGCCCGTTGTCGCGGCCAGTTCATAGATCAGTGCACGTTGTGGCCCGTCAATGCCGCAACGCTCCGGCCCCGTACGTGCCGCATCCAGCAGCTTTCGCATGTCCTTCGTGGACAATGCCCGGCGTTGCACGCGAATATCGGCTCCGGCGTTAATGGCGTCCAGGTACTCAACCGGGTTTGACGTTGCCCGACGCTCGTGCATCATCCAACGGCAGAAACTTTTCAAGTCACGCAAGTAGTAATTTGAAGTCTTAATACCCATACCACGCACCGTATTACCCTCGCCATCCGCCGCATCCTCACGGCACCCAGCTAATTCTTGCTGAACTTTGGCGGCGGATAGGTCGCCATAAAACTTGAATCCGCAAGATTCGGTTAACCTCTTAACCCGGCCAGCGGACAAATTGGCGTGCTTTTCGGTATTACCGCGCGCAAGCAAGTCGGCCCGCCAGTCGGTGATGTGCTGGCTCAACGGCGTGCCAGCGGCCAGCGTATGGCCTTGCAGCAGGCCCCAGCGGGTTAGGACTCTGGCGGTCTGATGCGGAAGGGTTTCAACCCACTTGGCGGTATCCTGCGGCAAAATTTCGCCGCTTGCCCGGCAGTCAATCAACCGCTGCACGTTGCGGCCAAGAGATTCAGTCAGCCGCTGATTCTCAAAGCCCGGAAGACGTAGCACGCGGCCATCTGCGGTACGCACTTCGGTGTAAAACTTCGCGCATTTGCAAACTTGTCCGTCGCGGTCTCGGTACGTTGGTTTATAGATTCTCACGCTTCACCTGCCCTTTCACTTGTGATCTCGCGGCGTGTGCGCCGTTCGGATGAGTTACGGCCCAGCGGTCTGCGCACGGGGCACCAGCATCAATCCACTTCCGTAGCTCCTGCACGCTCCATAAACGGCGCCTTCCCAGGCGAAATCCCGGCGGGACCTGCCCTGCGGAAAGACGCGTGTAAAAATGTGCCGGACTTATACCCAGCATCATTGCGGCAGTCGGCGCATCGACTGCAAGCAATTTCGGTCTGAGCTTCCGCCCCCTTCTACGATTCATCATGGCACCATCCACAGCAGGTACTCCCGAAAGGTCGCACCACTCTGATACTACTGCTTAATTGCAATGACAACCGATGCACAGATTTACCTCGATATTACTGATCGGAAACACCTTAATACTATCACTAATTTACGCAATCAAGCACTACGTATCTAAAGCGACGTCGAAAGTATAGCGTTGGTGATGTGTGATGTCAAATATATTATTTTAAGTCACATCATCATGCCCCATCATCCACCACCACGCGTTTCCGCTTATCTGCAATGGAAACCACGCCGTCGGCTCCGTAGCGTCCCCTGTACCAGTCGGTTACCTTGCTCATGGCACGATAAAGATAATGCCGATCCGAGTATGGCCCGTGGGCTGGGCACACATCCCGGAACGATCCGATGCCCAGGATTGCACAATACTTTTTCCGGGTGTAGAAAGAATGCACCAGTTCGAGCACGCGGTATCCGAAAAGCTGGCCGGCCACCAAAGCCCCGATAGCGGATTCCAACTCGGTAAACGACAGGTGCCCATCTTGCTTCTGCCCGCCGCTGTAGGACATCGCCTTATTGATGATCGGCATAACCTTGTTGATATCCTCGCGGCTCAAATCAACATCAACTCCGCGTTGCCCGGCACTCTTGGCCATAATACACCTCGTAACATTTACCAAGTCATATCATAACGCGCGGTGCATAACTCCACAAACCATTGTCCGAAAAACGGCCGCCGAACCGCGAGGTTGCACGTTCGAGTCGCCACACTTTCAGAATCCCCTTGATTATCGCAGAGTTCACGCATGGATGGTGAGTTTCGGGCGAGGGTTATTCCGCGTTGCCCGGGCTTCCTCATAGCCGGGTAACCCACTACTTTCCGGATCGCGGTCTCACTTTCTTTCAACGCCTGAACGGGCGGTTCGCCGCCCGGAATTCACCCGGCGTCTGTCGGAGTCGCTGCTGAAACACCCGGTGCATGTATTGCACGCTTGAGAAGCCCGCCACCGCCGAAACTATCGAGAGTTTCATATCCGTGCTGATCAGCAGTTCTCGCGCCCGCGCTACGCGGCATTGTAACATCTCTTCGTGTGGCGGCCGGCCCAGTACTTTCTCGAATCGCGCCTCCAGTGCCCGCCGTGACACAGATAACTTGCGCGATAGATCGCCCACGTTGATCGGTTTCCCGCTCTGTGCCCGAATAAACCTCAGCGCCTCGGCGACCACAGAATCACCGATGCCCACCGAATCGGTAGACTGCCGAGCCACCACACGGATCGGCGCGACCAGCACGGTGGGACCAGGATCGTTGCCGCTCAGCAGACACTCCAAGGCTCTGGCAGCCTCGAAGCCGATCCGTTCACAATTGAGTTCTATGCTCGAAAGGGTGGGGTTGGACAATTCACAAACCAACTCGTCATTGTCAACTCCAATGACCGCAACCTGCTCCGGAACATTGATGCCCACGAAGCGGCATATATCAATGATCTCACGCGCGAGTAGGTCGTCCTGGGCCATCAGACCCACCGGCTTGGGAAGGCGCTCCAGCCAGCCACCCAATTGCCACTGCGGAGTTTTCCCGCAGCGGCCGTCAAATTCAAAGTTGTGGAACTCCATACCTGCCGCGCGAACGTAGCGCCCAAAGTGTTCACGCCGCTCATTGCCCCAGTATGTATTCAGGCCGCAGAAAGCGAGTCGGCGGAAACCCGCATCATGGAGGTGGGTAAATGCCAACTCGCACACCGCAGCCTGATCGCCCTTGACGTAGCGCGGACCTTGGTAGACCCCCGGCTCAAGGCAAACGATCGGGATATTCCTGGCCCGCACATCAGACAATATCCGGTGCGATGAAATACGACCGATGACGGCGTCGATCCGCCAAGCTTCAACTGGCGGTGGTCGTTGATCAAAATCTCCTGGGTGGAGGTAGAAATTCCACGGCCCGTGCGCCTTGACGTAATTGCTGACCCCGCGGATAACCCCTCGCCCAAACGATCGAGAAGTCTCCATGAGAATGGCGACCATAGGAACTTGATCAGCCCCCAAGCCCACGATCCTTGTGCCGCGCTTCCGTGTCGCTTTTCCCATTGAACAACTCCAAATACCGCTTCACCATGATCGGGAGGACGGAAACAGTCGTGACACAAAGATCGGCCTGCCTAAAAATCCTTCTGCGGACCATCGCCTGCGGGAGCGCGTTTTCCGATCAACCACCTAAATTCTAACCTCGAAAAGCCTACCTTGACAACACCAAACTACGCACAACCAAACTACGCACAAAACTGCGAAAAGAGCGTAATCATCTGCACCGTGACATTCATGAGTTCCGTAAGCAAAATACGTGTTGACGTCTACAATTCTATACTATTAGTGTGATTCCAAAATAACATAGCAATAGCTGTGGGGGCGTAACCGTGTCGAGTCGATACTTCCACCGGAATACTACGGGCGTCCCGTTTATCTCCTGCAGGTATTGGAGAATCCGAGCCTTGAGTTCGGCCTTTCCGGTCCCCGTTACCGGTAAACCGGAGTTTACACTTACTGGCTTTGCCACAATACTGTAGTGTCCATCGGTTTCAAAACCATCCGAGAGCGATTCTTGCGTCAGGGACGCGAACTCCTTGGCAACCCACTGACGGAAAAACTCCAAGGTTTCTCCGGGACACCATATGAGGTATCGCTCTGGTCGCTCCCCACAAATACCGTGCTAAACCAACTGACGCACGGACCTGGGCACCAGAACGGCGAAAGATGGCAAATAGCCAGCCGTCGCACCGGTGAAAATGCCGACACTGGCGACAGAACATTGTGATCGGGCCAGCCCTCCATAAGGCACATCAACGATGCCGACGTCAACCGCTTGAATGCGCAAAAAGACATCCGAGCGTTCAATGGCCTCCATAGTTATCATCTTTGGGAATTTCACCCCGGCCACCCTAAACACAGGCATTCCCTTTTCCGCCTCCCCCGCGACCCCAACACAACAGCGCCATGCCGCCGATAGCGAATATAACCAGCGTGGCCGGTTCTGGAACCGCAGTTGCCGCCAAGGAAACGTTTGATACATCAACGGTATCGTCTATTCCCGCCGCGCTGTTGTTGACGAACTCAATGCTAGTCCATCCCGAAGTCGCGGTAAAATTGATAAAAAAAGGGGTGAAACCCGTGTCGGTTATGGTAGGCGTCAGGGTGATGTCCTGATTGCCGGTCGCGGAGTTTGTGAGAACAACTTCCAGCACGGCAGTCGTGTCACTGCTCCGTTGCGCCGCGTCGAAAGCTAGCGTGTACAGATGACCGGTGGCGGTAGCCGCAGTTTGGGCAATGAATGCTCCGTTGCCTTGGAGGAAGCTAAAATCACTTACGCCAGCGGTGCTCTTTGGCGCAAAGGGCTGGTAACCGCTGCTGCCGTAGAACCCTGTGTCCGGCCCGTTGACGCCACTGTTCCTGCTGCCTGATTTCCACCCGGCAGGCGCGGCGGGATTTCCTCTCTGTGACGAATAGCCCGGCGATGCAGTGTAGGCCGCCGCATTCGCCGAGAAGACACCATTCCTTATCACGCTGGAACTGAATGTGAATGTAGCGGGAACCTGCTCGGATATCAAAGCCGGGCCGCGCTGCTGGGTGCCGACCGCCACCGAGAACTGGCTCGACAGTATCGTACCAGGATAGGCGGCCAGCCCATATTCCCACGCGTTTGTTTTACCAATTGGCAGTAGGTCGGAAGGCCCGGCACCGGGGAGGGTACCGTAATTTTCGAGAGCCCCCACTGGCGTAGTGTAAAATATGCCGATGTTATTGTTGGTATCAATGCTGGCAATCCACCCATTCGATGGGATCCCCGGTTGCGGAAAAAGCGGGGATCCACCGACCATCTGCGCTGTCCCATCTGAATCTGGGTACATAAATGCGTTGGTGTAATTCGTGTAGAGAGTCGGTATTTCGGTGGCCATAATGTACGTCTGCGGCTGGTAGTCGTAGCAGGTGTAATGAAAGTTGGCAACGCCTTGGGAATTAATATTAACATCCTCCACGTAAACCCAGTCGGTGGGATTGCCCGTATCATAGTCCAGAGGTGTGATGACCGCTTGAAATTGATTAGCGGTGGCCGACCAACTCGTCACCGGGCTGCCCACTTCGGGAAAGCTACTACCGTTCGGATGCTGGTAATAGGCTTGGTTGCCCCCCGCGCCGGACTGAGTGGGGTTAACCATCAACTGCTGGCTGCCGCCAATCTCTTGATCAAGAAACTGATCCGTCTGGAACTCTTGCCCGACGCCATTGGCAGCCACGATATTGAGCCCACCGGCCACGTTCGTATTAGCGATACCAGTTACCACCGCGCCCCAGGAAAGGTTAAATGTCACCGAGAGCCCACCGTTGGAAATGGTAACGTTGTTTGCCCCCAACGCTGATAACGCAGTTGCCGCAACTACCGACGCCGCTGCCGCACCTGCAGTGACGCATGCGAAGGAACGTGAAAAAATAAATTTGTCGTATGGAAACATTCTATTTCCTTTCTCATTCAGAAACCGTTCGCGGCAACGCGAAAATACGGCCACCGCTTTTTTGAGGCATACTGGAGATGCTCTGAACCAGCGGGTTGGAGGACGGCGGCGTGCCGTCGGTGCCGAGCGGCGGTAATTCGCAAAATCATCGCTTCGGGTGGGGACCAATTGAGCCAAAATTTTAATTTTCCATTACGGGGCACCAGAACATCTCCGCTATCAACCGGCGTCTTAGGTAGCAGGTCATCCAACGGTATCCTGACTACACGAAATCGACGCCTTGCGGGACAACCGGCCAGGATAACTCTAACCCGTCTATACTGTGGGCTCGTGTCGCTCAACAGTAGCTGGAGGCATCGTGTACCGTGTGTTCGCGCCGCTATGGCCAAACTGTGGGGAAGAATTTCTCCTTTCACCGGTATCCACAACGGTGTAATGCTTCGCAGCACCCAATAAGCCCGGAAGGCCCAGGCTTTTTCTTTCGTCCTCCATATCTGGTTTTGGTCGGGACGAATCCATGTCTGGTCAAGGCCCGAGATCCAATACCGTCGTGGATGCCAAAGGTCGGGGTAGAGGTACGTCGCGGCCAATCTCTCATGTTGCGCGAGCATCAAGGTGTTGAGCACCGCGAATGGCGTGGGTGCATTCCACTCCGAACAGATACTTTGGCATTTTGTATAGCCAGAACGATTGAGGTCGCGTCGAATCAATCGCGCGAACTTTAGGAACATCGAAACGCCATCACCCTTCTTCCCCAAGTACACCGGATTTCCCTCATACACATGCCAAGAGAAAAAATTCAGGGGAGTATGGTGCGACGCCAAATAGGCTAGCAGGCCGCTAGTGAATGTCGGGCGGTTGGGAAAGCACACACCGCATGCCCCCACCCGGAGCTTTGGAAAGGCCGCCTTGATCCTGCGGAGGGTGTCGGCGCACAAAGCATAGAACTGCTGGGGAGTTCCGCTCCAAAACCCACGTCGGTCCCTAGTAGGCTCATTCCAAATCTCAACATATTTAATTGGAAAGTGATGGCCGTGGTCCCAACCGCCCACATCGTGGGCCACAATATGCTCGGCAATTCTACTCCATTTTAACGGATTGGGCGGGTTGTCTGCAATACCTTCGTATCGGAGTCCTTTCGGATCATACCCGCTTGTGCCAAGGCTAAGAAAGGGAGCGAATCCGATTTGCACCATAGCTTTGAGTATTCGATCCGAGTTTCTGAAGTCGTAGCTGCTTGGCGAATCAGGATTAGCGCTCCAATTGGGGAATAACTGTGGCCAGTCCATTTCGGCGGCATCGTGCGTCCGGATCGAGGTAATTCCCAGTTTTTTAAGTGAGTAAAATGCTTGGTCCGGCCAAGTTCCGAAGAGGTCACCTGCGTTGCTGGGATCGAACCCCACCACGGTGCTAAAGCCACGCACTGGATCACTGGCGTTGACGCTGACCCGCCATACCGCCCTGATGCTGGGCGAGGGCCGGGATACTGCAGTAATTCGGATCTGCGCATTGGTCGGGATCACTGCGGCGGCGAGGCAATGGTCAGATAAGACGGTTACCGCCATCAGTGCTGACAGGCCGACAGTGGCGAGTCGCGAAAATAAAATCATCCGAAACCCCCGTCCTTCATGCGTTTCAATGGTGCCAAACAATCCGCAATTGCGCCACACCGACGGACTCGTATCGTGTGAACACACTCCCCACTCCCTTCATAAATCCGGTGTAAAACATGGTGTAGACTCCTTTCCCCTCCGGGATCAGGCCCATCGGTGTGCGAAGATCGGATGACCAGTTAGCCGGGCCGTTGGGTTGCACCAGAATTCTTCCGCCGGGCAGCCAGTGAATACCATCCTTCGAGCAGGTATACCCCGCAATATGCCCGCCGTTGTGAATATAGGTCGGCGCACCCGGTGCCACAGCGTCATAGATGGCGACGTACCAGCCACCAATTCGGCTGACGAGAGGGTTTTCCCAGTAGACTTTCTCAACCTGTAATGGGTTGCCTGTGCAGCGTTTCCACGGACCCTTGAGCGCAGGTGCTGATGCTAAACCAATGAGCCAGAGCGGATGGGGATTTGTGGCACCCCAAGTTGAGCTGCCATACATGGCGTACCAACGGCCGTTGGCTTGGTAAGGGTAGAACGAATCCACTCCTTGTGGACCTTCCCAAGATTGTGAGTCGGCCCCTGGCTGCATGATCGTGCCAAGGTCGCGCCATGGCCCCCCAATTCCCAACTCATATCCCATCTTTGTCGACGCCATCATTCGAATTTTCCCGCCCGCCGAGCTGGAACCCCTGTATTCCACGTAAAAAAGGTACCAACGGTTATCTCGATGGTCAAAGATCGGCGTAGGTTCCCAAAACGGGGTCACTGCCTCGCCGCTGGATATCGCATCCGGCTTTATGACCGCCCTGAATTTCCACGCCAAGCCGTCCCGGCTCACCCAATACGTAAGTCGTGTCGGCTCGTTCCAGTTACCGTGGTGGAACTGGCAACTGAACAACCGGTAGAGCTTACCGACCTTCAGTGCTACGCCGCCTTCCAAACAAAATCCCGGCGTGAGAATACGCGTGTCTATAGCTGGCCGATCAAACTGCTTTGCTACCTCAAAGTGAAAAGGCAAATGCCTATTTACATGCTGTAGCGCCCGCCGCGTGTATCCGTTGCACGGTGCCTCGCCGTCCCAGCAAGGATCCCGCCTCACTGGTCCGCGACCCAATGCTAAACTGGCTGGCAGGGCACCGGAAAGATACGCTGCGCCGAGGGTGCCAAGCAACTGTCGTCGTCCCACCCGAACAGATAGTAGGTGATCCAATAGAACATCCGAAAAGATTGATTTACCAGCCATAAAAGAACATCCAGAAAGGTGGTTTACCAGCCAAAAAAGCCGTACTCGTAAAAGCTGAATCGCACCTTTATTTTCGACAGCGGTACCCAAGAAACCGACCCGTCGTTGTACAGCTCGTGTTCGCCAGCCGGGAGGGCACCCTCCGTACCGTCGACATAATTGCAGTCATTACCATTTAGCCAAACGTCGGTTAGCGGCTGAGAGCCGGTTTGACTGTTAAAAATAGCGTTATCCGTTACTAAAAGTGATGCAGGATTAGATTGGACATTCAGTGCTGGCTGGTGCAGGGGATCAGAGTTGTAACGTCCGATAAATCCACCGCCATACTGATTTTGCATAATCCCAACGAGATACCCTTCGACACCGGGGTCGGTCAAGGCGGCTAAGTCGTAGGATGGGCTATAATCTTCTCCTAGGTCGACCCAATAGCTTAACCCGAAGGCCAAGCCGAACGCATCAATTAGCCCTTGACTGTTAACGGTCCACGGCTGCACTTGGCTAGCCTCTTGAAAACCACTACCGCTCTCGGGGCAATACATCATGCCCAATCCTGCGAGCGTATCCGGCAAAACGCCGGACCGTGGGTTGATCAGGGGCTGGTTGTTCACGTAACCATAGGAGGAAAGGTAAAGCGCGTTTAGCCCCGCCAGCGGCTCGTAGAGTTGGCTCTCTGTGGGAGAAAAATTGGGATCGGCAAACGGCCAATCTGGCGTGCAAGCCAACGGATACATTCCGTATTCATTGGCGTACTCGTGTAGGGCAATACCAACCTGGTGGAGGTTCGATGCCCCTTCGACCTGCAGGGCCAACTGTCGAGCTCTCGCCAGTGCCGGCAACAGCAACGCAATCAACAGGGCAATAATGGAAACCACCACCAGCAATTCCACCAACGTAAAACCGCGACGTCCCATAAAGTATCCTCTCGCATTCATAACCAGACCGAACAACCTTCAAAGCCGATAACCGGTCGGCTCGGACTGATCCGTGCCGACCAGCCACCGAAAAATTAACAGCCCACGCCGGAGCTACGACGACGTCTGAGCAGCAATAGTCCCAAGCAGCCACCGACGGCCAACAACGCCAAGGCATCCGGCTCCGGTACAGGTGCCACAACACCGGCCAGACTAAAGTTGCTTATCGTGCCGGATACCATGTCCGAACCAAAGCCTACGCTCGTGATTGTCGGATTAACGGCATAGGCATATGGCGTCGACAGCACCGCGTTGCCGTCGACATACCATTGCGCCGTCCACTGGGGTCGCGTGGTATTCAACACCACCTCCAAGGAGGCAGGCGACGACGCCCCCCCATTGGGGTCGTACGTGACTGCAGTGAGGGCTGGCCCAGGAGAATACTCGCCGTTGCTCACCGCCCATTGGAACATCCATGGCCCGGGGTTGATTGCACTGCCATAAAAAGGCTGCGAAGTCTGCGCGGCCTCGGCAAACCCCAACGCAAGCCACTTACCGGTGCCAGTGGCGACCGGATCCACGGTCGCCGCCAATGTGTATATCTCACCAGTAGCTGGAGCGAATGGGAGGAAAGCGTTCTGATAGCCACCCGCCGAACTGTACGAGCCGTCCGCGTTCCAGTTCGCCCCTGCACTCCATGTAGCACCGGTGGAATCGGTGGCCGGGCTGGTTCCGTTGAGCGGCGAACTGGAGCTCCCCGGAAAGCTATCCGAGTAGACGGTCATGGCCCAGGCTGGGACGACAGATAAGCCCAATACGGTGGCCGCCATGCCGACCGTGCCTGCCACAATAGTACCATGCACATTTAAGAACGAACTAATTTTAGTAAGCATAATAAAACTCCGAAACAAAACTACTTTACTTTCTCCTCCAGCCAGCCGCACGGCTGGCGAACATGGAGTCGAAACACTACAGGAGAAACCGAACCGGCCCATCGGGCCGAACCACCGGAAAGCTTATGATCTCCAACCTCCTTTCCACCTCCAAGTCATAACCATCTCCAAAACTGAAAACCGATCCATAATGCGTTTGCGAGTACCCAACCTTATAAACTGCCGATTCCACAAGGCCGCAGAACAAAATCCAGCTCCTTGTCACCGCTCTGCAATCTGATTCTCAAAGCGATCTTTGTAATCCATACTGCACGCGGCGACCGTTGACACAAACTTTTCGTGAAGGGGGCCGCAGCGAAAACTGTGCCATTTATCGCCCCGAGCACCACACATTTTCAAAGCATACACCCTTCCAGAAGCCAATACTAGTGCTTAATTGCATAAATTAACGATAGTATTTCTAAGTTGTGCCCCCTTCACTTCTCGTTTCCGCCATTTGAACGGCTTGGCATTCTGGCTGTATGCGGCAATGAACGCCTCAATGGCCAGACGTAATTCCTCGGTGCTGGTGGTACTTAAACCCCGCAGTGCTTTGCGGGATAATATCCCAAACCATATTTCCACTTGGTTTAGCCAACTGGCGGAGGTGGGCGTGTAATGGTACCGAACATTGGGATGTCTCAACAGCCAAACGTCGCATTTTTTGTGCGCGCAGTAGTTATCCAACGCGTCCGCTGCGACCCACAGTGCGGACAACACCCCGCCTCCTTCAGTTCCGCCACTTCAGTCAGTCGAGCACGCTCCTCCAACAGTACTGGTATCAACGCGGCCTTGAACGCCTGCACTTGCAACTCGAAATCCCGAAAGGTATTGCCCTGTAACCGCTGATTTTCATCCGCCGGAATCATTCGCTCCAGGGCATCGTGAAATATCTTCCCAATCCTCTCCAGAGCTTCTTGACGCGTGGTGGTTGCCGCCATGATTGTTCCTCCTTGAAAACTTGACATTAATCCCAAACCACGTCCTGTGGATTGGTACCTTTCTATTTTACACACATTCACCCTTTGGCAGAAACTGTCACAGGCTCTCGTCATGACGTCATGACTAAATGCGGCGCAAGGGGTTGCAGGGGCGGGGAAAGTCGCGTATAGTTTTGGTTCCAGTCGGCGTATGCTGATGGGAATCTGTTGCCTCGCGAGGTACCGGTGTGCACAGTTGCCAGGCGTTGGTCGCGATGGGAAATAAGGGGTTTTCGCTGTTTTAATATCACAATTCAGTTCGCCGCGTGTCAATCCAGGCATGCTGAGCTGAAAAAGCCATGAAACGCTTTCCGGAGAAACCGGGGCGTTGTGATCCTTGGGCTTGGTGATCGTGAGACTTCCGAAAATAACGGACGGCCGCAGCGGCCAGGACTTCCCTTCCATCTCCACCATGTTCGGCGCAATAACACACGGCTTGGCGGCCGGATGAGTTAGTATTGAAAACGCGTCAGGCGGTTGTTTGGTCATTTGGGCCGAAAGTCGTGCCTGATGAGATTTTACGCGGAGAATATCATGGAAGACACAATCCAAAGCAGCACCGAGATCGCCACACAGGGCGAAGGTCTGGAAATTCAAATCGAAGAATCCAGCAGTGTGCTACGCAAAATTAATATCGGCATTCCGGAATCGCGGATCAAAAGTAAATATGACACGGTTCTGAAAACCCTGGTGAAAGACGCGGCGCTGCCGGGATTTCGCAAAGGGCGCGTTCCCCGCCGGTTGCTGGAAAAGCGGTTCAAGACGGATATTTCCAATGATGTCCGCTCACAGGTTGTCTCTGAGGCGCTCTCCGAGGCCATTGAGAACAACAATCTTCAGCCGTTAAGCGAACCAAAATTTGAGCCGGCCCAACCGGAAGTCCCGGAAACGGGACCCATGAAATTTTCGGTGGCCTTTGAAGTGCTGCCGGAATTCGCCTTGCCGGATCTTTCAACATTTGAACTCAAAAAGCCCGCCCTGGTAGTCACCGAGGAGCGCATCAATCTGGCCAAGGAACATTTACGCGGTAATCTGGCGGAATTGCAGGACGTGCCGGAAATCAGCGATCCGGAAGATCATATTGATACCGATGCGCAAATTCTGGATCAATCCGGCACGCTCATTGAGGCGTTCCCGCACCGGCATGTTCACTTCACGCCGGAATACAGCATTGGGGATATTCAGATCACCGGGTTTGACGGCCACCTGCGCGGGGCCAAAGCCGGTAGCACGGTGCGCATAGACGTGACCCTGCCGGATACTTTTAAGCGCGAGGATCTGCGCGGTCAGAAGGCGACAGTGGAACTTAAGATCACCAAAATCCAGCGGCGGGTGAAGCCGGAACTTACGGAAGAGCTTGCCAAAGCCAATGGGTTTGACGGTCTTAAAGACCTTAATGATTCGCTGCAGCGCGCGATTGAGGAGCGTTTGAAGAGTGAAGGCGCTCGGCTCCTGCGGGAGCAGGCCGCCGAGAAACTTCGTGAAGTCATTCAAATCGAGGTTCCATCCTCACTGGTCGCCCGGGCGACCGGGCAACTGGCGCAAAGCGTCATGCAGCAGGCGGCACAAGCCGGGCAACAGCCGGAATTGACTGCGGAAATGGTGGAACGGATGCGTGCCGCGTCTGAGCCGCGCGCAAAACTGGACGCAATTGTCATGCGATTGGCTGACAAATTCGGGCTTGAGGTGCAAAACGAAGAAATCAACGCGGAAGTCGCGGCCATTGCGGACATGAACGGTATGCGTCCGGAACTGCTGTTAAGCCGCATGAACAAAGCCGGACAGTTGGAATCGGTTCGTGCGGATCTGCTGCAGCGCAAAGTGCTGGATCGTATTGCTGAACAGTGCAAGATCATTGAAATTGATGAAGCACAATGGAAGCACGAGCAGGATGAACTGCGGGCTTCCATGGCGGCCCAGCAGGCTGCGGCACTTCCGCAGCAACCATCGTCCGGTGAACCCGCGGCTCCGCAGGCTTAAGCGCTGCGGCAAGCGGCTTACGGACTTGGCCGGCTTGTAGCGTTACACAGCGGGGTGAAGTGTGTCATCAGTTGACTCTACCGCAGCATCCCCCACCGACGTGGCAGGGTCCATGCCGCCGGATGTGCAGCATCGCCTGGCCTTGCGCCAATACCGCCAGAAGTATCATCCGCAACTGGCGATAAGCCACAGGAAAAATCGCTATTACCACCAAACCATCTATGACCTGATAGCGCACCAGGTTTTACCGGGTTCCAGTGTGTTGGAAATCGGATGCGGCTGCGGCGAATTGCTGGCGGCACTGTCACCGACACTGGGTGTGGGGGTGGATATTGACTCGGTAGCCGTGGAGATGGCACGTTCAAACTATCCGCATTTCACCTTTCATGAAGCAGCGGTGGAGGACATGGGCGCTTTAGATCTTCCGCGGTTTGACTACGTGATTTGTAATGGCGTGTTGCAGGAAATTTATGATCTGCACACGGTGCTCCATGCCATCAGGCAGGTATGCCATGATCGGACGCGGATTATTTTTTGCACATGCAGCCGGCTCTGGACACCCGTGCTGCGGACGGCCGAAATGCTGGGGCGCAAATTCACCACGCCCGATGAAAGCTGGTTGCCGCGGGATGAATTGGAGAATCTTCTGGCGCAGGGCGGGATGCAGGTGGTGCGGCAAACCCCGGCGATTATCGCTCCGTTGGGTGTCCCTCTTTTAAGTAATTTTCTCAATCGCTGGGTGGCGCCGCTGCCGGGCTTACGGCACCTGGACTTATCTCTGTTGACCATCGCCCGTCCGCTGGATCATTGGCCTCCGGTGGGCAGGCCCGCCTCCGTCACGGTGGTTGTTCCAGTTAGAAATGAATCCGGAAATATTGCATCCCTGCTGCAGCGCATCCCCATAATGGCGGATTTGCAGGAGCTGATTTTTGTGGAAGGCAACAGTACCGATGATACCTGGGAAGCGGTGCAGCAGGCGGTCAAGGCGTACAACGGGCCGATGAAGCTTTTGGCCGTCAGGCAAACCGGACGCGGCAAGGGAGATGCTGTGCGGATGGGTTTTTCCGTGGCCACGGGCGAAATACTGGTGATTCTCGACGGTGATTTATCGGTGCCGCCGGAAGAATTGCCGCGGTTTGTTGATGCTGTCCATCAGAATACATGCGAATTTGCCAACGGATCGCGGCTGGTTTATCCCATGGAAGATCAGGCGATGCAATTTTTGAATATGATCGCCAATAAATCATTCGGAATGCTCTTTACGTATCTGCTGGGCCAGCGTTTGCGTGATACGCTTTGTGGAACCAAAGTTCTGCGGCGGTCGGATTATCTGCGCATTGCGGCTAACCGGGGGTACTTCGGCGATTTTGATCCCTTTGGTGATTTTGATCTGCTTTTTGGCGCTGCGCGGTTGAATCTCAAAATCATGGACATTCCCGTGCATTACAAACAGCGCACCTATGGGCAAACCAATATCTCGCGATTTCGGCACGGATTGCTGCTTTTTAAGATGTGCGGCGTGGCGGCAAAGAAAATGACCTTCATTTGACGCGCCGAAAAACTTCGGGCAGTATATTGACGCGGTTCAATACAGGAGTATGGAAGATGTTCAGAACGGTTACGTTATTAGGGTGGTCTTGCCTTCTAGTTATTGCGGCTCTGACGGCACCTGTAGCTGCCGCCGGCAACGGTACGGTCGGCCCCGGCGTGCCGCCGTTTACGGTACGCCCCGGCTATCGTGTCACCCTGGTAGCCAAAGGAATTGCCAATTGTCGCTTCCTGCAATTTGACGGTCATGGCCGCCTGTTTGTCAGCGAACCCGGACCGGGCAAGATACTTATTTTAAGCGGTGAGAACAGCCAGGGGCAATACACGGTTACGCACACGTTTCTCACCGGCTATCGTCTGGTGCAGGCGATGGTGTATCGCCATGGATGGCTTTGGTTTGCCACCAGCGCGGGAGTCTATAAAACACGGGACAACGGAACACAAAACAAGGCCGGAAAAATAACCACACTCTTAAGCGGCTTGCCGCACGGTGGTGCCCATTGGTTCCGCAGCCTGCTGGTGACCGGCAAGCATTTCTACACCAGCGTGGGAGATCAGAGCAATATTGATCCGTGGCATCATGCCGCGGATATTATGAAAACGGATCGTGAAAAAATCTGGCGGTACAACCTTGATGGATCAGGTAAAACGCTCTGGTGCACGGGCATCCGTAATACGGAAAAGCTTTTATTCCGCCCCGGCACGCACCAGTTGTGGGGCTGCGATGAAGGCAGTGATCAGTTCGGCCACCCGCTGG
>DAHVEJ010000090.1 GCA_027313145.1 Phycisphaerales bacterium
AATCCAACACCTAAATCCATCGAGCGGTATAAATCTGTTCCGCCGGGGGGAAACCGATGGAACCTGCCTGGCGACCTGATGCCCGATTGCTGGAAGCGAAAACTCAAAGGTGGAACGGACCTGTTCGGCAGGCTCTGGTGGGATAGGCCGTCCGTAACAATAAGAACCGAATTTTATAAACCCGAGAAGGGGCGGTACCTGCATCCAACCGCGCACCGGCCCATCACGCACCTTGAGGCGGCGCTCTTGCAAAGTTTTCCCGAAGATTATTCGTGGTGCGGTTCGACGATCAGCGTCGGCGTACAGATTGGCAATGCCGTTCCGCCCCTGCTTGCGCTGGCGCTCGCGGCACATGTCCGTGAAATGCTCGGCCTGCCCGCGGGGCAAAATATGCAATTCGCCTGAAAGGTGGGCTTAAAATATGGCTAACTCCTCCAATGGTGGTGCTCGTGCGAAGCTCCGAAAGTATTTTTGCGAGAATCTCGGACATGTTGTAACCTCTGACGACCTCCGGAAAGAGGCGGGGATAAGCGAGTGGGCACGCCGCGTGCGTGAACTGCGCGACGAGGAGGGGATGCAAATATTAACGCACCACGACAGGGACGGCCTCAAACCGAACGAGTATCTGCTTGAGACGTTGGCGATTAAGCCGGTAATCGCCAGGGCGATCTCACCAAAACTGCGCCGGCAAATTCTGGAACGAAACGGGTTCACCTGCCAAGCGTGCGGAGCCGCACCCGGCGACGACGCCCCTTGTGAGCCTGGAAAAAAGGTGCGCTTACAAATTGACCACATCCTGCCGATTAGCCAGGGCGGGACGGACGACGAGCATAACTTGCGGGCCGTCTGTGTCTATTACAACAAGGATAAGACGAATATCCTGAAACCGGCGTCCGGGCAATCAATCAGCGCGCTGGCTATGGTCCGGAAACTGCCCCGAAATGTTCAGATTGAAGTCTACGAACACCTGCGCAAGAAATTCGGCGATGGCTCGGGGCGGAGGAAATGAGCGGGTGCGATGTCCGACACTCTTACAAAAGCCCAACGGCACCGCTGCATGTCCGCCATTCATGGACGTAACACAAAGCCGGAATTACTGGTCCGCGCACTCTTGCATAAGCAGGGCTTTCGATTTCGGCTGCACGCGAACTTTCTGCCTGGAAAGCCGGATATTGTGTTGCCCAAATACAGAGCCGTCATTTTCGTCCACGGTTGCTTTTGGCATTCGCATCACTGCAAGCGGGGGCGCTCAACCCCCGCGACCAACCAAGCGTTCTGGAAGAAGAAACGTGCCGCAACTGTTCGCAGGGACCGTTCTGTTCGCCGACGATTACGGTCCCGCGGCTGGCGGGTTATAGTGGTCTGGGAGTGCCGCCCTATGACCGCTGGGTTGCCGCGCCCAATTGCGAGATTATTGGAACCCGCCTCGATCGGAACGCGGAGGGTTCCGCTACCCGGAAAGCTGCCCGTAAAGACCGGCTCGCGTGGGTGCCCAGTCGCTGATGGGTAAAGGCCGGGGGTGCAACAAAAGTAACAACCCTGCGTACCCGCCGCCCCTGGCCGTGTATCTCCCGCGTTTGCATCCGAATCGTAAAATGCGTACAACACACGTGTAGAGAATTCCATTTGGAGCTGATTTTATGGATGCCATCACGTGCGATACGCAAACGTGCACCAATCTCGATAAGTCCATTGGTCTGGAATGGTTGTGCACCAACGGGCTGGGGAGCTTTGCCTCCGGCACCGTTTCCGGCGTTAATACCCGTAAGTATCATGGCTATCTGACCGTGGCGGCCCGCCCGCCGGTGGAACGCTACGTGATGCTGGCACATGTTGAGGATCGGCTTTGGATAGGGGACCGGAGTTACGCACTTTCGGCCAATGAATTTCCCGATGTCATCGATCCGGCGGGATACGAAAATATGGTGGATTTTTCCTATCTGAATGGACCGACCTGGCATTATCGCTGTGGCGACGCGCTGATTGAAAAATCGCTGGTTTTGGCCCACGGTCAGGACACCGTGTGCATTCGCTACAAGCTCCTGGAGTGTTCCACGCAGCGCGAGCCACTGCGGTTGCATGTTCAGCCCATGCTGGCGGGACGGCATTTTCACGCCACGACCACAGCGGGGAATCGGCCGCAATGGCAATTGGCGGATCGCAGTTCCGCCCGCGACTCACTAATGCTTTCCACGCCTCAATGCCCGATTCGGCTGTTCATCAGCCACAATGCCGATCGTTTCAGTGATGGATCGTGCTGGTGGTACAATTTTACGCTGCGGGCGGAAGCCGCGCGGGGATATCCCGATCGCGATGATCTTTGGACACCCGGTGCTCTGGAATTTTCGCTTACACCCGGCAAATGCGTTGGGTTGATCTGCGCCACGCGGCCGGTGGCTTTTACGGAACAGGATGGTATTTTCGCCAATGCCGCAAAGCGCACGCAGTCGCTGGTGCTCAAACTTAATGACACCTCGGAACCCGGACAACTGGCACAAAAATTATCAGTCGCGGCGGATCAATTTGTGGTCAGTCGCGTGGGAGAGAAAAACGCCTCGGGAAAAATGTCAGTCATCGCCGGGTATCCCTGGTTTGAAGACTGGGGACGCGATACGTTCATCAGTTTGCCGGGCTTGTCCTTAGTCACGGGTCGCTTTGATGTGGCCAAAAGCATTCTCGTGACTTTTGCCGACCATATCCGCGATGGACTGGTGCCTAACCGTTTTCCGGACGAATCGGATCATGCGGATTACAACACAGTCGACGCATCGCTGTGGTTTATTCATGCGGCCTACCAATATTGGCGGTATTCCGGCGATCATGGGCTGCTGCGCGATTATCTGTATGCACCGCTGAATCAGATTATTGATTGCTATCGCGCCGGAACACGCTACGGCATCCGGATGGATTCCGACGGCCTGATTAGGGCGGGCGAACCGGGTGTGCAGCTTACCTGGATGGACGCTAAAATCGGCAACGACGTGGTAACGCCGCGTTACGGAAAGCCCGTGGAAATTAATGCCCTGTGGTTTAATGCGCTGAAAATTATGGAAACGGTCGCGCAATCGGCGGGGCGTTTAGCGCGGGCCAATGAACTTGCGGCCCTGGCTGTGAAAGTGAAGGCGGCGTTTGGGGCGCGGTTCTGGAACCCGGCGGCAGGCTGTCTTTTTGATGTTATCGCCGATGACGGTTATGGCGATCCCGCCATTCGCCCCAATCAGATTATCAGTTTGGGTTTACCGTTTGGTATGCTTGATGACAGCAAGTCCAGATGTATTCTCAACGTGGTGCAGCAAAAACTATTGACTCCCATGGGCCTGCGCACGCTGGCTCCGGGCAGTCCGGGATATCAGGGGCGCTACATGGGTGATCAGAATTCCCGGGATCACGCGTATCATCAGGGCACGGCTTGGCCGTGGCTGATTGGGCCATTTGTCAGCGGCTATATAAAGACTCTGGGGGCCACATCGCAAACTCGTGCCGGGGCGTGGGGATTTCTCAAGCCATTTACGGCCCACCTCACACAGGCGGGTTTGGGCAGCATCAGCGAAATTGCCGATGGTGATTCCCCGTATGCCCCGCGCGGATGTTTCGCCCAGGCCTGGTCGGTGGCGGAGGTCTTGCGGTCGTTGTGGGAGGATGTGCTGCAAAAAGCACCTCCCTGGCCGCACGAAGTGTCCGTGACGGCGAAGGCTGCCCCGGTATCAATGGCGGGCGTGGTAAAATAAAAATTCTTTCAGTTTAAACCGTAGCGCGCCATTTTCCGGTACAGCGTTCGCACACTGATGCGCAAGGCGTTGGCGGTGGCGGTGCGATCAAAATTATTCCGTCGAAGCGCCTGTTCGAGGGTGTCACGTTCGGCGCGGTCCAAATCCAGGCCGGCGTTGCCGCTTCGGGCATCGGGAACGCGAATATAGTGGGGTAAATCTGCTTCGGTAAGGATGGGCTTTTGTTGTAACACCAACATGCTTTCCAGGGCGTTACGCAGTTCGCGCACGTTGCCGGGCCAGCGGTAGCGCTGCATCGCGGCGATCATGGAAGGTTCAATGGCAGGCTCCGCCAGATGATGTTCGCGCGCCAAATGCCGCACCAGTGACGCGGTGAGCATGGCAATATCTTCCGGGCGCTGTCTCAACGGAGGCAGTTCAAGGCGTACCACGTTGAGGCGATAAAATAAATCCGCGCGAAAACGCTTTTCCTCCACGGCTTTTGCCAGATTGGCATTGGTGGCCGCCAGCACACGCACATCCACCGCTTTTTCGCGCGTGGAGCCTACCGGTAGAACCTTGCCGGATTCCAGTACGCGCAGAAGTTTGCTTTGCACCGAAGGCTCCAGTTCGCCCACTTCATCAATAAACAGTGTCCCGCCCGCGGCCGCTTCAAAATAGCCCGATGTTTTGGCCTCGGCTCCCGTAAACGCTCCGCGCTCATGTCCGAATAGTTCACTTTCCACCAGGTTCGCCGGGACCGCCGCGCAATTGAATGCTACAAAGGCATGGTCTTTGCGAGGGCTTAGTTGATGTATCGCCCGCACCACCAGTTCCTTGCCCGTGCCGCTTTCGCCTTCCACCAGCACCGTACTTTTAAACGGCGCTACGCGACGGATGTTTTGCGCAATAGCCAGCATCGCGGGAGACCGGCCAATGAGCGTTTCGATTTCCGTTTCGCTGGTGGGGCCGGCAAGGGCATTTAAATCCTTGCTTAGCCGCCCGTGTTCCAACGCCCGTTCCACCACATCCAGCAGGTCCGGTGGTGCAAACGGCTTGGTAAGATAATCAAAAGCTCCCAGCTTCATGGCTCGCACGGCGCTGGGCACGGTGGCATTGCCCGTAATAATAACTGTCGGCATGGCTGGCACGGTCTGATGCGCTTCATCCAGCAGAGCCAGGCCGTCCATCTGCGGCATCCACAAATCAGATATCAGTAGGTGGATATCGGTGCTTAACATCAACAGCGCATCGTGGCCTGTGCGCGCGGTCAATACTTCATAACCGGCGTCGGTAAGGACCCTGGCCAAAGCGTCCAAAACGCTTGGATCATCTTCCGCCAGCAATATACGGCCGCGTCGGCGAGGAGGGTTTTCCATCATTCTATGATCCCTTTTCTGACGGGGGAGATTGTACCATTGGCGCATTGAGCGTGTCGCGCAAAGCCGTCATATCGCTAAAATCACTATCCGAACCTTGCGCCGGAACCGCGGAGGGCACCGCGCGGGGCAGCACAATGCGAAAGGTTGTTCCGCGTTGCGGTTCGCTTTCAAAAAATACTCCGCCACCCGCCCCGGTAACCACCCGCCGCACCAGTGTCAGCCCCAAGCCGCTGCCCCGTGGTTTGGTTGTGAAAAACGGATCAAATAGCCGTTGCTGCACTTCTGGTGCCATGCCCGTTCCGCTGTCGCGCACCAGTAGAATCGCATTTTCCGGTTCGGCGACGGTGGATACTACCAGAGATCCTGACCGTGGCATGGCTTCCTGTGCGTTGGTGCACAAATTTAACAGCACCTGGCGTAATTCATCTGAGCTGATCGACACGTGGGGATCTGCGGGATCCAGGTGGGTAATAACCCGGATGTCCCTACTGGCCAGCGCGGGCCGTAAAAAATCCAGGGCTTCAGTCACCACAGAGTTCAAAGAAGTCTCGCGCGCATCGCCGACAATTTGCGTGCGGCTAAGAAAGTCATCCAACATCAGATCCAGCCGTCGCACTTCCCGTTCGCAGGACTGGAGTTGTTCCGCGTGGCGCGCCGCATCATAATTCGCGCCGTCCAATAGACTTTGCATGAAGTGAAGATTAAATCGCAGTGCGGTCAACGGGGATCGAACTTCATGCGCCAGAACGGATGCCAACATGCCGCGTTCGCTTAGGAGACTGGTGCGGGCCAGCAGCGTTCGGGCGTAGTGGGCGCGGCTCTTATCCAAGCGCCGTTTGATCGCTATTGCTGAAACTCCCAGCATCAGGCCCGTCAGAACTGCCGCCAGCGCAAGAAGCTCGATGACGGGATACATTTTTGAAAAAAAGCCGGCCTGAAAGTTGGTGGGTGAATAACCCACGCTGAGAATGGCCCGTGTACCGGGCCAGTTCAGAGAAATTTCCGTATCTACATACCTGCGGCGGTCAGTTCTCCAGGGTGCCGCACGGATTGTTCGTACTGTCAGGCCGTGCCGCCCGGGAGTGGGCCAATGTGCAGGATCCAGCGTGTGGCCGAGATAGGAGGCATTAAGCGTCCAGACGCCGCGATGTTGGGCCGCGAGAAACACAACAGTTCCATCGCTTTTCCAGATCAGAATGTACGCCACTTTTTTATAGGAACCGCGGTGCTCAAGAATCAGAGGAAGTGTCCGTTTGGCCCAAAGCGTATAACCGCTGAAGGGATTTTTGGACGGGGCTGGTCGTGCCAGCAGGGATTGCTTAAGCAGTTGCGATCGCAGGGCAGTCTTTGCCATCTCTCCATTTTTCCATCCGATGTAAAGTAGCCCCGCAGCCATGGCGAAGCATGCGACCATCCATAGCAGCGCAAGCATGGTGCTGATGCCCCATAGCCGAAACCGCGATGAAATGGTTTTTACCATATCCGTAACAATACGTTAATTTCCCGTCTGCGGGAAAGCCAACACAGCGTGCAAATAAAAATTCATTTGTTTAACGTCCGATAAAAAATATTATATTCATAAAACGGTAATATTGTGGCATTTATTGAGTTAACCAGGGAGAAGTAGTCCGTAAAAAGCGAAATATAGGATAAATCTACTGCTGTCGGATTTTCTTAAGCAAAAAAAGTATTGCCTTGAGACCGCCTGAGTCTTATGATAGTTTGTTAATGAATACCACCAAGGCGGGGTACGTGGTTATCGGGCATCGCCGGCAGGGGACTCCTGCAAGGATGGGTGATGTTTGAACGGCAACGGATGGCAAAAGGAAAGCAACATGGCACAGATGACTATGGCGCATGGGACATCAACACAAGTAAATACATCACTGAATTTCGCTCCTACCCGTAAGCACGTCAACGTGCCGGAGGGGTTATGGCTGGCATGTCCGGGATGCAGCCAGATGATTTATCGGAAGGAAATGGAAGAAAACTTCCACACCTGCCCGGGCTGCCAACATCATTTCCGCGTGTCTGCACGCCAGCGCCTGGCCATGCTCGCGGATGAGGGATCCTTTGAGGAAATGGATGCGCAACTCGCTCCGACCGATCAACTTGGGTTCTCCGCTAAAAAAGCATATCGGCAGCAATTGGTGGAAGCCCAGAAGCTTACCGGCTCCAAAGACGGTGTGCTGACCGGTCGGGCGTTTGTTAAAGGCCGTCCCATTATTGTTGCGGCGATGGATTTTACATTTCTGGCTGGCTCGATGGGCGCGGTCGTAGGCGAAAAAATTACCCGTGCGGTGGAACGCGCCACCGCCGAACATCTGCCCGTGGTTATCATTTCCTGCTCGGGTGGGGCACGCATGCAGGAAAGCACCATCAGTCTTATGCAAATGGCCAAAACATCAGCGGCCCTGGCGCGGCACCATCGCCACGGCGGCTTATTTGTCAGTGTTCTGGCGGACCCAACCACCGGCGGAGTTACTGCCAGCTTTGCGATGCTGGGCGACCTGATTTTTTCGGAACCTAAAGCGATGATCGGCTTTGCCGGCCCGCGCACCATTGCCAATACCATTCGCATGGAATTGCCGGAAGGATTTCAAAGAGCCGAGTTTCTGCTGGCCAAGGGGTTCATTGACCGCATCGTTCCGCGCAGCGAATTGCGGTCGGCAATCGCCCGAAGCGTCGATTTTTTTGGTCGCTGAACAAATCCGGAGTTTATTTAAGTTTCCGAGCGTAACCAGGGCGAGCGGTACAGTGATAAGCGGCTTGGATAGCGTTTAAGCCGCATGGTTCCATGGGGAAATGAAGGTAATAGTCCGTGGTTTTCGGATTTGCGGGAACTCTGCGGGTAAAAAAATAATGCCGGAAAACATCGGATTATTCTTTTTTTCCTTGACAGGTTGCCGCCGGCTATTAAACTTCATGCATTACGGCGGGAGATAGAACGAGTAAAGTCTTTGCTTTAGCGTGAAGTTGACGTGGTCTGATTTGGATTTGTTTACCCACAGGAGGCCCTCTTGAATACATTAACTAAAACGTTTGTGCTCTTGCAACTTGTGCTGGCACTGGTGCTGTCCGTTCTGGTAATTTTATTTGCTGACAAGCAGCAGAATTATCGCAGCCAGGTGGCGACATCGCAAAAGGCTCAGATTGTGGCTCAGGCGATGACCAGTCAATTGCAGCAGGCTAATACCAATCTGCAAACGCAGCTTACCGCGGCGCTTCAGGCGGGGGCGGAAAAGGCCGGCCGCTTGAACAATTCTATTCTTAATTTACAGTCCAAGCTCGCTGATGACCAAACTACCATCGCGCAGTTGCGGGTTGCCAAAAGCCAGTTACAGACGAGCATCACAGATTTGACCAGCACGGTCAGCTCGTTGAACAAGCAGGTGGCAGAACAGAATTCCATTCTCAATACGATGCGTCCGAAACTTCTGACTTATGTGAATCAGAATGCCGAACTGGGGCGCCGTATTACGGAATTGACCAATGAACGTAATGTCGCCCGGCAAACCATTCAGGTTCTCCAGGAAAGCGTGGCCTCCCTGCATCGGCAGATGTCCAAGATGGAAGTTGCCGCCAAGACCTCCAGCCCGACATCCGGCACGTTATCAACCGCGGTAGCCGGTGTTCCAACATCGGTACAGGTAAATGGCACCGTAATGAAAGTTGCCAGTTACAACGGTCATACATATGTTAGCGCCTCGCTGGGTACGCGTGATGGCGTAAGCAAAGGGACACGCCTGACAATTTATGCCAATGGCCGTTATATCGGTGACGTGGTTGTGCAAAAGGCCGACGCCACGGAATCCGTGGGTGTCGTTTCGCTGCAAGCTCCCGGAACCACGATTGCCCCGCACGAGATGGTCATGAGCGGGCCGGGGATCTAAGCGTCGCTGATAAGGACCACGGTCAGTTTGAGTCGTGGTTTTTGCCCGCAGGCTCTTATAAAGCCTGCGGTTACCACGGGCTGGTGCTTCCTCCAGATAAGCCTGAAGCCATGCCCTTGAAAGTTGATTTTATGATTTGCCGGGAGTTGTCATGTCACGTGTAAACCCGCCCGCCCGAATAACGGTACGGCCTCAGCCAAATATATATTCCGCTCTGGCCATTATTGCTTTTCTCGCGACCTTAGGTTCTTTGATTTACATCGCCATTGAATATAAGACAATGATCGGCTTCTAATTTTTTTGCCGCTCTGTAAAATGTCGGCAGGCTGGAAGGTCGCTAAGCCCGTTTAATTTTCGCCCAATACCCGTAATTCCGATAATGTGGTATCCTAATCAGACCGGTAGGGGGTGGAGATAGCCGTATTCGGCAACGCACAAGGATGCCGCGTTGGCCGTCAGCGGTGTGTTCAGGGTTCTGTCGCGGAGCGCTTTGGCGTGTTTTTTGATTCAATGTTGGGTTGGTTCTCCCTCGATATGGGCATAGACCTTGGTACGTGCAACACGTTGGTGTGTGTGCGCGGGCAGGGTATTGTCCTTAACGAGCCTTCGGTGGTGGCGGTAAAAAAAGGCACCAATATCGTCTTGCACAACGGCAACGCTGTGGGTCTGGTGGCCAAGGAGATGCTCGGAAAAACCCCCGGAAATATTACCGCCGTGCGCCCGCTGAAAGATGGCGTGATCAGTGATTTCGAAATCACCGAAGCCATGCTGACATACTTTATTCGCCGCGTTCATGGGCGGCGCCGGTTTGTGCGCCCGCGCGTTGTTATCGCCATACCCTCCGGTATTACCGCCGTTGAAAAACAGGCGGTATTCCATTCCGCGTTACAGGCTGAGGCGCGCCGCGTCTACCTGGTCAGTGAACCCATGGCTTCCGCCATTGGCGCGGGTCTGCCCATTCGTGAACCGACCGCCAGCATGATTGTGGACATCGGTGGCGGCACGACGGAAGTGGCAATTATCAGTCTTGGTGATATGGCGGTATCGGAATCTATCCGTACTGCGGGTGATAATTTTGATGAAGCCATTGTCAATCACATGAAAAAAACCTACAACCTCATGATTGGTGAACAGTTTTCTGAACGCATCAAAATTGAGCTTGGCTCGGCCAGTGCGGTGGGGCCGGAAACCACGATGGAGGTTCGCGGACGTGATATGATCAGCGGCCTGCCCCGCAAATGTATTATCACCAGCGAAGAAATACGCGAAGCCCTGCTTGAGCCAATTGGCAAGATCATCGACGCCGTTACACATACGCTTGAACGGGCCGAACCCGAACTGGCGGCCGATCTTGTGGAGACGGGCATTACCATGGCTGGCGGCGGCAGCCTGCTTAGGGGTATTGACAAAGTAATTTCACAGGCCACCGGCCTGCCGGTGCGCCTGGCTGAAGATCCGCTGACCTGCGTGGCACGCGGTACCAACGTGCTGCTGGAAAACCTCGAAGAGCTTAAGGAAGCCTTGGAATCAGACGTGGACGAAATGTGATCCGCTGCCTGGACTGCTTGCTGCGGCACGATGTGGGGCTGATTGGTTTCGTAATCGGCCGCCCGACATGGTATGCTTTCCGGAAGAAGGCATGATGAAAATAACTCCGCGAAAGTGGTTCTGGATACTTAATATCGCCGCACTGGCTACCGTGATGATCGGCGCGCGCCACCCGCAAGTCGTCAATCGCCCGCGTGGTGCTGCGGCGGACGCTGTAAAAACTTTTGTGGCTCCATTTTCTTCCGTGTTTACCGGCCTGCAAACCGGTGTGAATCGGTTCCTGCATCCTCACCAAAATTCCAGCAGCCGCGTTAAATCGCTGCGGGTTCGCTATCAAAATGAAATCGCCATGCTGGTAACACGAATCAGTGATTTGGAAAAGCTCCTGCGCGAAACCCGCTTGATCCATCAACGTTTCCCCGGGTTATCCGTCCAACGGCTGCGCGCCGCCTCTATTGATGGATTTTCCACTGGCAACGGTGATGAATGTACACTGGATCAGGGATGGCGTGACGACAAAGAAATTCGCCCGGGTGACGCGGTGCTGGCCAATCGGGCGGTCATCGGCCGGATCGCGCATGTCGGACCGGAGACGTGTACCGTCCGGCTGCTGACGGATCCCCGAATGAAGGAAATCGCGGCCATCAGCCGTCCCGTGCGTGCCGGCCTGGTTAGTATTGCTCCGCAGGCCCTGATTGAAGGGGCGGGGCCGGGCCGTTTACGTTGTGAATTGGATCAATCCATTCATGCCATGGCTCCGAAGCCCGGCGATCTGGTGCTGCTAAATGATACGGAATGGCCGCAGGCGGTCGCGGGTGCCGTCATTGGCGTTATTAAAACCGTACATCAATCTTCCCGCACCAGCCTGCGATGGAGCCTGAAAATTACGCCCCGCACGGATGTGCAGCAGATTCGACAGGTGGTGATCGTGCTTTCGTCCCGCAGATAGACTGGAAAAATCATGCCCGATGTTCCCGGTTCCCGCCGTCCGCGCGGAATTTTTTGACATCCAGTGGTCGACCCTTGGCCAAAAATGCAAAAGTGTGCTAATTTAACGGTTTGCCGGTTTTGGCCGTGGTGCCGCCGGATGAGGTTTGACTGTACTTGGAGATTTAGAATGAATTTGTGTATTGAACATGTCCACGCCCGTGAAATTCTTGATTCCCGCGGTAACCCCACGGTTGAAGTGGATGTTATTTTAAATGACGGCACCCTGGGTCGCGCAGCTGTTCCCAGCGGCGCATCCACCGGAGAAAACGAAGCCGTGGAATTGCGCGATGGTGATGCGAAACGTTATGGCGGCAAAGGCACTTCCAAAGCGGTTGAAAATGTAAATACCAAAATTGCTGCCGAACTTATTGATCTTGATCCCCGCGATCAGGAACACATTGACCGCCTGATGATTGATCTTGATGGTACGCCCACCAAAGCGACACTGGGTGCCAACGCTATTCTTGGCGTATCACTGGCTGTGGCTAAAGCCGGTGCCGCCGCCTGTGGTCTGCCACTGTACCGTTACATCGGCGGCACGTTCGCCAACGTCCTGCCCGTGCCGATGATGAACATACTTAACGGCGGCAAGCACGCGGACAACAACGTCGATTTTCAGGAATTCATGATTCAGCCATGGGGAGCCAAAAATTTCGCGCATGCCCTGCGTATGGGTACGGAAATTTATCACGCCCTGAAAAAGGTCTTGCACAAAAAATCTCTCAGCACTGCCGTGGGTGACGAAGGGGGATTTGCCCCCAGCCTGAAATCCAATGATGAGGCGCTGGAAGTTATTTCCGAAGCGGTTAAAGCCTCCGGTTATAAGCTCGGGAAGGATGTATTTATCGCCCTGGATCCAGCCGCCAGCGAGTTGTGGGATCACAATAAGAAAAAATACAAGCTCTTCAAGAGTGATCCAAATAACTACATGTCCGCCGATGATATGATCGGAATCTGGTCCCGCTGGGCCGACCAGTACCCCATTCGCTCCCTGGAAGACGGTCTGGCGGAGGGTGACTGGGATGGCTGGAAGACACTCACTGATAAACTCGGCAAAAAAATCCAACTGGTCGGTGATGATATTTTCGTTACAAATCCGAAATTCCTGAAAAAGGGTATCGAGCTAGGCGTGGGAAACAGCATCCTGGTGAAAGTGAATCAAATCGGCACGCTCACCGAAACACTGGAAGCTGTGAATACCGCTATGCGTAACGGTTACAGCGCGGTATTAAGCCATCGCAGCGGCGAAACCGAGGATTCCACGATCGCGGATATTGCCGTAGCCACGAATTGCGGTCAGATCAAAACCGGTGCCCCGGCCCGTTCCGACCGCGTGGCCAAATACAACCAGCTCCTGCGCATCGAAGAAGAACTCGGAGAACACGCGGTGTTTGGTGCCCGATACTGGAACAGGAAATAAGCCGTTCGAGAGCCTGTCCGAGTAAGGGCCGGGTTGCGACGGCGAGATTGTTGTATCCTTGGCGGAGCACCGTGTCATAGAGCGCCGTGGCGGATAACACGGTAGTTGGTTGGTGGCAGTGGATCAACCTCCGGATTTATTATCCGGTGCTCTACAAGTAGCAGCGACGACAGCTCGCCTGAGACGGATTTTCTGGGGAAATATTCGAAAAAATGGTCAGGTAAAAATCTTCCCACACTGTGGGAAATTCGCGGTAATGTGGCACAGAGTTAGACCACCGCTATCGCCAGAACTGTCACATCGTCCATTTGCACCCCGGCCTGACGCCAAAACTCGACCGCATCAAGCAACCGACGAGCGACGACGTTCAAGGGTTCTTGAAAATTGGCTTCCAGCACATCATGCACACGCTGGCGACCAAATAACATTCCATCCGGATCGGCGGTTTCTGAAAGACCGTCGGTGACCAATATTATCCGGTCGCCCGGATTTATCGGCACCACTCTTGATGTCCATTGTGCTGTGGTTACCAACCCCAGCAAGCCACCCGTCGAATTCAGCATTTCCACAGGCCCCAGTGCCCGCAGGAGATAACACGTCTCGTGACCCGCGCTGGCATACTGTAGCGTTCGTGCGGCCGGATCCAGGTGCACCAAAATGACTGATGCAAAATCCTCCTCCAATGCCACCTGTGTAAAGCCCGCGTTCATCAGTGTCAGTGCTTGAGCCGGATCCGAGGTTCGAGAGATCGTGGCGATAAATAACGTTTTTAGCATTGCCGCACTGATTGCCGCCGGAACCCCGTGCCCGGAAACGTCCGCGACACACGCGATCATGGTGCCGCCCGAGAGTATCTGAAAATCGAAATAGTCACCGCCAACCATCGCCGCCGGTTTGTATTCACAAGCGATTTGCTCGCTGCGGGTTGGAACAATCGGCAGGAGGTGCTGCTGAATGCGCCGGGCCTTCGCAATGCGCTGGCGATCCGCGCGTTGAGCGCCAGCCAGGGCCGCTCGCATTATATTGATCGCCGAAGAGAGAACGGCCATTTCTCGACTGTTGTAAATCTCGAAAATGTCCCCCTCAAAATCTCCCCTGCCAATACGGTCAACCGCCACCACCAGCCGCTGTAGAGGCTGAGTCACCAGCCTGACCAGGGTCATACTCACAACCACTGTTATTGCCACCCCCACTGCCGCAATCACTGCCAGCCAAAGCAGAATGTGATCGCGAATTCTGCCTTCAAGGCCCGCAATACTTTCGCCAATGTACAACTGAATATCGCCCTGTGATGCATCGGCGACCATGATCTGTTGCGCCCCCGCAAACGCCTGATGGGTCGGCGATCGGGCACCCCGGCGCACCGCTGCATAAAACATCCCGGTTGCCGGCACATTAGTGCCGCTTTGGAGAACCGCAGTTCCCACGCGCACCACGATGTAATGGCTTGGCGGAACCGAGGTTCCTCGCATCAAACGGCTTGCGGCGTTGACATATTCCTGGATTTCAGGCAATCCCTGGCGGCGTAATTCCGCAACACCGTCCAGAATTACTGCGGCTTGGTCATGGAGCGCTTCGTAACGATCTTTAAGACGCTGATGTATCTCATGGAGATATAGGAACATCAAAAACGACAGCAGGCCGACTCCCATGATCGTATTCACTGACCAGAGCAGGCGGTAGCGCAGGCTGTGCGGCTGGTTCAACTGTTGTCCGCCTGCCAATTTCATGGGATGGCTCCATTGGTAACTCTCTTGCATCTCCGTCGCGGATCACGGATCGCCGTCCATGTCCGCATCTGGAACGGTTGCGGGTTCGTCGGGGGAAGCGGCGGGTTGGGATGCTTTGATGGATTCCCAGTCTTCCATGGTGATCAGAACTTCACTGGCTTGACTGCCCTTATACGCGCCAACGATACCTGCGGCACGCATCTGATCAATCAGGCGGCTGGCCCGGGAGTAGCCGATGGTCAATCGTCGCTGCAGTAAACTTACCGAGCCGCGGCGTGTTTCGATAATAATTTTGACCGCTTCATCAAAGAGCGGATCTTTTTCCGCTTCATCCAGTCCCGTCGGTGCGCCGATCTGCATAAGCTCCGGATGGAATTCAGGCTGGGCGATATCTTTCAAAAATGCGCAGATACCTCGAATTTCCGCATCTTCCACAAACGCTCCCTGCCCGCGCAGAAGTGCGCCGCCATTGGGTTTAAGCATCAGCATATCGCCCTGCCCCAAAAGCAATTCGCCGCCGGATTGATCCAGCATGATGCGCGAATCCAAACGAGATCGTACCTGAAAGCAGATTCGTCCCGGCATGTTGGACTTGATCAGGCCGGTGACCACCTGCGCTTCGGGACGCTGCGTGGCAAGAATCAGGTGAATGCCCACGGCCCGGGCTTTCTGCGCGATGCGCACAATATGCCCTTCCACTTCCTTGCTGGTCATCATAAGATCGGCCAATTCATCAATGATGATCACAATGTACGGCAAATGGAATGGAATGCGCGCCTCTTCCTCAGGATTGCTGGGTTGAAAACGCTCAATAATCTGCTCGCGGGATAACTGATTAAACTGTTTGATGTGCCGCACGCCGGCTTCGGAGAGCGTTTCGTAACGTTCATCCATTTTTTGCGTGGCCCATTCCAGAACACTTTCCGCCTTGCTCATGTCATCGATAATCGGTGCCATCAGATGCGGAATTTGTCGATAATCCTGCATTTCCACCATTTTGGGATCCACCATAATCATTTTTACATGATCCGGGCGCTGGGTTAAAAGCAGTGTCATGATAATGGAATTGATGCAGACGGATTTCCCGGATCCGGTGGTACCGGCAATCAAAAGGTGGGGCATTTTGGCCAGATCCTCCACCAGCGGATTGCCGGAGGCATCTTTGCCCAGGCACATGGGGAGAGCCATTTTAGATATGTCTTCATGTGCCAGTTGCATGAGTTCCTTCAGGCGGACTTTTTCCTTGTCCAGATTGGGTACTTCAATGCCCATGGTGGATTTGCCCAGGATATTGTCAATGCAGCGGACCGGCGGGCTTTTCAGTGCGCGGGCGATATCTTTGGACAGCGCGCCAACTTGTGAGCTTTTTATTCCCGGCGCAAGTTCCAATTCATAAAGCGTTACCACCGGGCCGGTATCAATGGCGACAACTTTGCCGTCAATGTTAAAACTCGTCAGGCAGGACTCCAGCACTTTCGCATTTTGCCGGACCGCTTCTTCCTGTCCCTCCGTATTGGCTGGTTCGGCATCCTCCAGGAGATCCAGTCCAGGCAGGCGGTAATTACCCAGATCCTGCTTTTGTACCGGTGGCGTCTTAAACGGTAACAGCATATCTGCGACAATGGGCTTGGGCCGCCGCACCACAACGGGGGCCGGCTCCGGTTCTTCCGCCTTGGGTATGGAATCGGTTGAAGCATTGCTTTCAGCGTTCTGGGAGGATTTTGTTTTTTCTGCATCCTTGGCAATCGAAGGTGCCACGGTGTTCGCCAGTTGCGAGGCGGATTTTGAAAGTGTCAGACGTGGTTCGGGCTTTTTTCGCACACTGGTTTTGGCCTTGCGGGAGAACATCGCCTTGAAGATGGTCCCTGCCAGACCCAGTAGCCCCGTTGCGGCGGCGGAGGCCGCATCGCCGGCGGAGTCGGCGATTTTTTCGTGCGGCACTTTTTTCCAGGTATGACCGATCCACATCAGCAACGCGATGACAAGCTCATCCGCCGCCAGCAGCAGCCCAATAATCAGTCCCACCAGTAAAATCAGTACGGACCCCGCCGTGGAGACATGTAATTTAAGGAAATGCCCAATCGCTGCACCCAATATGCCGCCCGGGCCGGCCGGCAAATTCCTGCCCCAGCCCAGAAGATTCGCCATACCGCTGGCGACCACCAGCAGCACAGCTCCACCGATAAGTCGAAACGCGGTCTGGGTCAGATTTCCGCCAACGCTCCAGACCATCAAAAGCGCCGCCGCCATAGCCAAGGCGACCCACGTTCCCGGCCCAAGGTTATTCATCAGCAGATAGCCAATGCTGGAACCCACCGGCCCGCACCAGTTCTGCACAGGTACTGATTGTGTGTGATAGACCGGAGAGCTTGCCAGCATGGTGGGATCCGACGGATGAAAAGACATCACCGCCAGCATGATAAACAACCATGCAGCCCAGCCCAGTGGAACCAGGCATAAACGCATGACGCGCTGGTGTCGCGGCCCTGATTTGCTTGCCATGATAAACCTCGACTTCCAATGTCTTGTGGTCGGTTCCAATACCGGCCCATTCACCCCCGCCATCCATCGCGGAGTACGGCAGTACATTCTACCCTGAATATCGGTATAAACCAGCCAATGCACATCACGTCAGCCGTGACGAATGATACGCCAAGGTAGTCGTCGCGGTAGCCGGGATCCCCCGTCGGTTCCCGCATGGCGCAGCATCCCGACGCTCGTCGGGATAAGGCACGCGAGTTCCACGGGGGTGAACGAGGCGGATTCGG
>DAHVEJ010000091.1 GCA_027313145.1 Phycisphaerales bacterium
ACCAACCTGCAATTTCGTGCCGCCGCCCGGCAACGGTTCCTGGAGCATTTTTCCTTCGACGCGGTGGCTCCGAAGCTTATGCAAACGTACCAAGCCGCCTTGGCGAGCTCGGCGGCAGGCAGATCGAGGATTACCGCGTGAAAATAGCCTACGTAACCATGTTCGACGCAACCGACGCGAAAAATTGGTCGGGCTTGGACCTGCACATCTGGAAGTCCTTGGAGATGCAGGGGGCCCAGATAAGGCTGATCGGAAACCTGCGCCACGGGCGCTCGCTAGCCCGGCGGCTGCGGAAGTTCTGGGGAACCCGCGTCGAACGCCGTTCCTTTTTGCACTTTTGGGACACCACGACGGCTCGGCAGTACGCCGCAAACGTCGCTGAGCGCCTTTCGGCGACAGACGCGGACGTGGTCCTAAGCCCCAGCCCCATCCCCTTGGCTTACCTGCGTTGTCGCCAGCCGCGCGTTCTGTGGACGGATGCCACCTTTGCGGGCCTCTCCGCCACATACCCGGAGTTCCTTCCTGCGAATGTTTGTACCGCCTCGGTCGCCTCCGGCCGTGAAATAGACAGGCTCTCGCTGTCTAACTGCCATCTGGCAATTTACAGTTCAGACTGGGCGGCGCAAACCGCCCGGCAGGCCCAGCCTGGTGCCGCGCACAAGGTGCATGTGGTTCCGTACGGGGCGAACGTGGATGCCCCACGTTCGAGACAGGAAATTGAAGCGCGCTTGGCCCAGCTCGGCAGCGGCCCGGCCAGACTGCTGTTCATAGGCATGGACTGGTTGCGCAAAGGTGGCAACCACGCAGTGGCCGTCGCCGCGGATCTCAATGCCCGCGGCTTGCCGGCGGTGCTGACGCTGGTGGGTGCCACACCACCGCCAGAGGTCTGCGGGCTACCATTTGTCAGGGTGGCGGGATTTCTCGATAAATCGACTGCGGAGGGGCAGGAAAGGCTCTCCAGTCTTTTCAGGGCGAGTGATTTCTTGCTTCTGCCCAGCATTGCCGAATGTTGTGCGGTTGTGTTAAGTGAGGCGTGCGCGTTTGGGGTTCCCGTGGCCGCAACGGATGTCGGTGGAATGCGAACGGTGATACAGGACGGCGTGAACGGCAGGCTATTCGGCCTTCAGGCACCGGCCGCAGCCTGGGCAGATTGGATCGTTGCGGCCATAAAACAGCCCTGGGTGTATCGGCAGACCGCGTTGGAGGCGTACGCGCGGTACAGAGACCGGTGCAACTGGCAGGTCGCTGGAGCATCGGTCATTTCGCTCATGCATCGCCGTCTCAACGCGATCGCCAGCGCGGATGCGGCGGGCGTAATGTGATATCCGCCGCGCGTTCCTGCACATCCGAAACCTGCGTGTGCGGCGGTTGGCGTTGCCCCGCAACGGGTAATGATTGGTGAACGATGGGTACTGACGGCGGGAATTCAGAATCTGGGGCCATGGGTTCGGCGGGCCGTGGAACCGCCGCGCTTGGTACGGCGGGGGGGATCGAGGAGATTGCCGCGCCGGGGCGGAGGCACTATCCGGCACTCGATGGTCTGCGCGGACTGGCAATTCTGCTGGTGTTGTTTTGCCATTACGCCTTCATCCTGCCGGTGCGCACGCGGCTGGGGGCGTCGCTGGAGATACTTTCCTTTCAGGGATGGATGGGTGTGACCTTATTTTTTTGTGCTGTCGGGCTTTTTAATCACCGGAATTCTTTATGATGCGAAAGGCCAAGGGCATTATTTTCGGAACTTCTACGCCCGGCGCACGCTACGTATCTTCCCACTTTATTACGGCGTGCTGGCCGTGGAGTTGGCTATTTTGCTGGTTATCAAATTCGGCTTCCCGCATGCGTGGCTGCATTTGCACAACCCGCAAAAACTTTGGGCGGCCATGCCGTGGTTCTGGACTTACACGACGAATATTGGGCAGGCTTTTTTTCACATCCACACAGTGTTGCAGGGCCACTTCTGGTCGTTGGCCGTGGAGGAGCAGTTTTATCTGGTATGGCCGTTATTGGTTTGCTTCCTTCCTTGGCGTGCCCTTGCACGCAGTTGCCTCGCGCTGGTGGCGTTGGCATTTGCCGTCCGTTTCCTCCTGGCTGGATTTGGAAGCAGCTTCGCCGCATACTCCTTTACGCCATGCCAATTCGATGCCCTGGGCCTGGGGGCGTTGATCGCGTTGGCCATGCGAAATTCCTTATCCCGCGCGTGGCTGGGTAAATACTCGCTGCGGATATGTATCGTCGCCGGATTGGCGGCGGCGGCGGCAATTGTCATCGCCGTGTCGTTCCGAATCAACCCGACGCTGCTGGGCTCGCACAGCGTGCGGCTGGCCATCACGGCGACGCACGCACCGAGGATGCGGTTCCGCAGCGAAACCTGGCTTAGCGCCGCTCTTTATGCTCCGCTGGATATTGCGTTCGCGGCTCTTCTCGCCGCAGTGGTGACCGGTTCCTCGGCGCAGTTGCAATCCATTTTCAATTGGAAGCCGCTACGGGCGCTGGGGGGATACAGTTATGGCCTTTATGTGTTTCACTTTATTGTGTTCATGGTGCTCGGTAATTTGCTGATTCACTTCCCGCGGCTTCGGGACGCGACCACCAACCACATGCTGCCGGCAATTGGCCTACTGCTTGCCAATTTGGTAATATCGCTTACGCTTGCCGTGGCGAGTTTTCACCTTTACGAGAAGCACTTCTTGAAGCTCAAGAGGTATTTTCCGGAGCGGGGAGCGGCGGCCGTGCCGCCTCAATGACCAAAGACCAGTGATCAAAGATCAATAACGAGCAGAATTTAGTATTTAGTGTTGAGCATCCTTTTTAATGAGTAATGAACAGAGCGTGGATCTGGGGGCCAGTCGCGGTGCGCCGGGGAAAGCGACATACCCTACTACCCGATCCGTCTGGTGAACGAGCAAGCGATGCTTGGAAAATACGAAGCCCTGGCAGGGTCGGAGGGCGGGGTAACATTCGTCGGTCGCCTTGGCACGTACCGTTATATCGATATGGACGTCACGATTGCCGAGGCGTTGGGGATCGCGGGAGCGTTTCTTGGTGGAAGCCGCAATTCGTCGATCTAAGTGGATTGCGTCTTGGGGTTGCTGATGGCCGAAAGGAGAACCGATGGCGGTTAAAGACCAACTGTTTATCCACGTTCCGACCGCTGGAGACCATTATTCGCCACGCACTGGTAGCGCGGCGATGAGCGTGATCTATAAGCTTTCCTGCGAACATGCCGCCCGTGGCGGGGAAACGCATGTGGTCGTGGGGCGCGGGACGTGCGTTGGCTACCCGCCGTACCCCGTGGGTAAAGTTGTGGAGGCCGACCTTCCCGCCTGGATTCCACCTCGCCATAAGCGAGCGGCGGACGCTGTGTTGGGGAGGCTTTTTTGCCTTCGACCTTTCACCGGCGGGGCCTATTCACCCGTGGCGGATGCCATTGCCCGTGACACCCGCGCGACGGTCTTCGTTCACACGATCGCTCCAGCGGTTCCTTACCTGCGCAGGCTTCTGCCCAACGCCAGAATTTGCCTTTACATCCACAACCAGGTGCTTGGGCGTTACGGGCGGCGCGAGATGGAGTCGCTGGTTCGCGCGTGTGATGTTGTAATTGGCGTCTCGAAGTTCATTGCGGACGATTTTGAGATGCGTTTAGGCCGTCCGGATAAGAAGGTGCGCTACCTGCTCAATGGCGTAGACACCGGGGAGTTTTCACCTGCGCCGCGCACAAAAGGGGGTGAACCAGCGACTATCGCCTTCGTCGGGCGAGTGTTGCCCGTTAAGGGCGTCGATCTTTTGTTGCGTGCGGCGAATCTCTTGGCCGGGCGCGGCTTGGATTTCCGCATCAGGATTGTCGGCAGTGAGAACAATAGCGCAGCGGCACCACTTTCAACGTATGAGCGGTCACTGCGGGAAATTGCCGCACCGCTTGGGGCCAAGGTGGAATTCCACCCTTGCGTACCGCGGGAACAGGTTCCGGATGAGTACCGGCGCGCCGATATTCTATGCGTGCCCTCGACGTGGGATGAGCCGTGTCCGCTGGCGTTGCTGGAGGGGATGGCCAGTGGGTTGCCAATAGTTGCGTCGCGGCGGGGCGGCATTCCGGAGTTAGGGGGCGATTCGGTGCTCTACTTTGATCCGCCGGACGTTGAGGTTCTCGCCGGGCACTTGGCCATGCTGGTATCCGATATGCGGGCCAGAAATCTGTGGGGGGAAAAATCGCGGAAAAAAGCACTGGCGTCAACTTGGAGCGACAGGTACATGCAACTGCTTGATGTGCTGAAATCCTAAGTGGCGGCTGCGGTCCACCAAGCGAATGACATGGAATTGCTATGCCTGAAAACTTCATTCATATTTTTACCGTCGGCGACCATTACTCGGCGGCGACGGGCAGTTCTTATCCAACCGTGATCTACGAGTTGACACGATGCCACGAGGCGGCGGGCGGCAAGACTTTTGTCATCGTCGGTAAAGGCACCATGGAGGGCTACCCGCCCTACCCCGTAGGTGAGGTCGTTGAGGTGAACTACGGCCCGTTTGAGCACCGGCGATACGTTCGCCTGCTTGATGCGTTGCAGGGCGCGGCTGGCCTGAGGCGAAGCCTCAAATGGAAGGCTTACCGAGCGGCGCTAGATGCAATTCCGGTGGATTTTGATGGGTATGTGTTCGTCCACGGCGAGCCGGCGGTGGTTGTCCCATTAAAAAAGGCCCGGCCCAATGCCAAAATTGTGCTGTACTGCCATTACGATTTATTCCGATGGTACGCCGCGCTGGAAGTAAACCGAATCGCTGGTGCTTGCCACCGCCTGCTTTGCGTAAGCGGTTACATCGCAAGGTATGTCAATGGTAAGGCGGGGCGGGAACTGGAGAATGCGCGGGTTGTGCTTAACGGGGTGGATGCTGGGAAATTCACACCGGCATCGCAGCCGCCGGCGGGGCCACCGGTGATACTGTTTGTTGGGCGTGTAACGCCGGAGAAGGGCGTGGATCTGTTGGTTCGTGCGGCCTTGGCCCTCAAGGAAAGGGGGTTGCAGTTTCGCCTGCGGATCGTGGGCGGGCAGTATCTGGGCGTTGGCGCACCGGTGAGCGATTTCCAGCGGGAAGTTGCTGTAATTGCTGCGGGGTTGGGAGAAGTGGCAGAATTTAAGCCCTTCGTTCCGCGCGAACAGATCACTGGGGTCTACCAGGCGGCGGACATTTTCTGCGCACCGAGCACTTGGGACGAACCATTCGGAATGACGGTGACGGAAGCAATGGCGTGTGGGTTGCCGACGGTCGTTTCCCGCCGCGGCGCTTTCCCCGAGGTCGCGGGCGATGCCGCATTGTATTTCGATCCACCGGATGTTGCGGCACTCGCGGGGCACTTGGAGCGACTTTTGCATGATCCCGCGGAGCGGGCGAGGCTGGGCGCGACGGCACGCAGGCGGGCCGAGGAATCGACGTGGGAAAAACGGTACGCGCTGCTGGTGAAGGCGCTGACGGAGTAAGGAGACCCAGTAATATCAGTAATATCGGTATTGACCAGAAGTTAGGAGTTAGAAGTTAGGAGTTAGTCCCGGCCCGCCGGGATGGATCGCTTTCAGTGACGAATGATCACGGATCAATAACTCACGGGGGGGGAGTTCACCACTAAGACACCAAGACACAAAGGACGGACGATGGAATCCAGAAGACAGAACCTAGAACCTAGAATCTAGAACCTGGAACCTGGAACCTGGAACCTGGAATAATCGGTGTACTGACCAATACTGATAATTCTGCTTTGTGTCCGAAGTTTATCCCGTGCGCGCCGGGATGGATCGCTTTCAGTGACGAATGATCACGGATCAATAACTCACGGGGGAGGAGAGTTCACCACTAAGACACCAAGACACAAAGATTAGGGCTTTTTTACAAAGAGGTGGGGGAGGCGGGGATTTCAGTAATTGCAGTATTGGGCAGTAACTTCAGTATTAATCAGTAGTTTCTGCATTGGGTATTTAGTATTTAGCAGCCTTTCCGTCGCCCGTGTCGTTAGTCCTCCGCTTGCCTCCCGCTGCCTCCCTGTGGATTCGTCGTATCGTCGTGTCTTTGTGTCTTCGTGGTGAAAAATATTTCGTGCGAATTGCTGTTAATACCCGTGTGCTATCGCATCCTGTGACTGGGGTCGAACGATACACGCTCGAACTGTTGCGGCGCTTTGGCGACTCTGTGGCTCAGATCGCTCCGCATTCGGCCCTGGGCGGCGTTAAGGGCCATGCGTGGGAGCAGTTGGTGCTGCCTGCGAAATTGCGTGGCCGCCTGCTATTTAGCCCGTGCAATACCGGCCCTCTGGCGGTGGCTAATCAGGTGGTGACCATTCATGATGTGGCGGCGCTGGACCATCCGGAATGGTTGAACGCGAAATTTGCCCTCTGGTACCGCTGGCTTACGCCGCGGTTGGCCCGGCGGGTGAAACATATTATTGCCGTATCGGAATTCACACGCGGTCGGATTGTGGCCCATACCGGTGTTCCGGCGGAAAAAATCACCGTGATCCCTAACGGCGTTGATGCGCGGTTTGCACCCATGGCCCCGGATGCAATTGATGCCGCATTGGCACCGCTGGCGTTGCCTTCACGGAAATATATTTTGGCTGTAGGGTCGATTGAGCCGCGGAAAAATTTGCCGCGGCTGCTGGAGGCGTGGGGGAAGATTTTGCCGACGTTGCCGGAAGACGTTTGGCTGGTGGTGGCGGGGGGCCGCAACGCCCGCGTGTTTAGCTCAATGAGCACTGATCACGGATCAAAGGTTTATCCCGGCGCGCCGGGGATCAATGACGACGGGGGGGACGGAGGTGACGGGTTACAGGTTACAGGTGACAGGGCACAGGGGGAGCAGAATCTAGAATCTAGAACCTTGCATTCAGAAGGAAATGAGGATGCTGCGCCAACTGAAAGCGCAGCGCTTCCGAAATATTCTAGGTTCGAGGTTCTAGATTCTAACTCCTCCCCCACCGCAGCGCTTCCGCAGCATTCTAACTCCTATCTTCTAGCTTCTAACTCCTCGTCATCGCCGCATCCTAACTCCTCGCAAGCGGGTGGCGGAACCGTGCGGTTGCTGGGTTTTCGGTCGGATGTTTCGGCGTTGATGGCGGCGTGTGATATTTTTGTTTTGCCGGCACCTGCGGAGCCGTTTGGGTTGGTGATTATTGAGGCGATGGCGTTGGGCAAGCCGGTGATTGCGGCGGGTGCGGGTGGGCCGCTGGAAATTGTGGCCGACGGTGAAACCGGGCTGCTGTTTGCACCGGGCAACGCGGAAAGTCTGGCGGCGACGATGAAGCGGCTACTGGCGGATGCGGACCTGCGCAAGCGCATGGGGGAAGCGGGGCGGAAGCGGTATGAGGAAATGTTCACCGCACAACAGATGGCGGAAAAAATGCGGGATGCGTATGCGGCGGAGGGCCGCGAGAAGGTAGGAGTTAGAAGTTAGGAGTTAGAATGGCTGCGAAATCCTTTCAGGATTTGATAGTCTGGCAAAAGGCGCATGGCTTTACGTTGCAGGTGTACGCTTCGACGCAGGGATTTCCAAAAGAGGAAATCTATGGCTTGACGGCGCAATTTCGCCGAGCTGCGGTTTCCGTTGCGGCCAACATTGTTGAAGGATTTCGAAAGCAATCGAAGGTCGATAAGGCCCGATTTTTCAACATGGCGGAAGGCTCGCTTGAGGAGTGCCGCTATTACCTGATTCTTGCGCATGACCTTGGCCACATGGACAAGCGCTCGCTCTGGGAACTAAGCGACGAAATCGGACGGTTATTAAATGCTTACAGAGCGGCAGTGCTGGCGGATGCGAAAGGCTAGAAGTTAGAAGCTAGAAGTTAGAAGTTGGAATTTAGGGGATGTGGCGAGCTGGCAGTGCCATCGCTTCCAAAAAATGCCAAATGCGAGACGCGAGATGCCAAATGCCGCGAAGCGCCGGCGATTCCGAAGCATTCTAACTCCTATCTTCTAACTTCTAACTCCTTTCCAAGGACTGATTATGCTTTCCGTAATCATCATTTCTTTTAATACGCGTGATACGACGCTTCGATGTTTGCGGGCGGTTTTTGCGCATCTGGATGGTGTGGCGGCGGAGGTTATCGTGGTGGATAACGCGTCCGCCGATGGCAGCGCGGACGCGATTGCGGCTGAGTTTCCGCAGGTGGTGCTGGTCCGCAACCCGGAAAACGCGGGGTTTGGTGCGGCCAATAATCTGGCGATGGCGCAGGCGAAGGGGGATGTGTTTCTGTTGTTGAACAGCGATGCGTTTTTAACGGCTGGCGCATTGCCCGCGATGCTTAAGGTGCTCGATGACCAGCCGAAGGTGGGTGTGGTGGGGCCGCGGCTGCTGAACGCCGATGGCAGTTTGCAGCGATCTTGCTATCGCTTTCCATCTCCCGGGGTGGCGTGGCGGGAGGCACTGTGGATTTCGGCGGTGGCACCGGCGACAAGTGTTCTGGGAGATCTTCGCCGGTGGCCGCATGATACGCCGTATCATCCGGAATGGGTGATCGGGGCGTGCATGATGGTGCGGCGAAGTGTGTATGAGGCGGTGGGCGGCTTTGACCCGAAATTTTTCATGTATGCTGAGGAAACTGATTGGCAGAAGCGGATTGGCGACGCGGGCTGGGAAATTGCGTTTACGCCGGCAGCGCAGGTGACGCATTTGGGCGGTGCCAGCGGGGCGGATGATAAGCCGAAGATAAACAATTATTTTTTTTCCAGTGGTGATTACTATTATCAGAAGCATCATGGCGTGGTGGGCAGGTATAGTGCGCGGGCGGCGGTGACGGTGGGCGGGCTGTTGCGGTTGCCACTGTGGGGGATCATGTGGTTGGCGTTGCCGAAGCGGCGGGCGAAGTTGGGGGCGAAGATGCGGCTGCGCACATGGCTGATCGTCCGCCGCGGCGGACATCAATGAACACGGATCAATGAACACGGATCACTGATCACGGATCAATGGGCACGGAACCACAGCTACGGATCAATGATCACGGATCAATGGGTCACGTGTCACGGAACCATAAATGCGGATCAATTTGAGGAGGGAAAGATATGCAAAAGCGTTTAAACCCAGGGTATGAGAAGGCCTATAAATTTGCGTTACAGATTATCCGCGCTTGTGAGTCCTTAAGTGCTGAACGAAGAGAGTACGTGCTGACCAAGCAACTCCTTCGTTGTGGGACTTCAATTGGTGCAAACCTTGCGGAAGCAGAGGCGGCAATATCCGGGGCCGATCTTTCAAATAAAATTTCAATTGCGTATAAAGAGTGCCAGGAAACAAAATATTGGATCCGCCTCTTGTGTGATGCGGATTATCTTTCCTCGGAACTGGCGGAAGAGTTGTTTGATGCGGCTGATGAAATTGCCCGTATCTTGTATGCGGCAGTTTACACCCTTAGAATCGGCCCGCAGCAGAATTCAATGACCAATGACCACTGATCACGGAACAATAGAAGCGGAATTCATTTATTGTTGATCAGTGATCCGTGTTCATTGATCATTGAAAAGGCAGGTATTGATCAGTGATCCGTGATCAGTGTTTATTGATATTTGTTTCCTTGGAAAGTTGGGACGACATCTGGCGGCGCAATCAGTTTGTTTGTGCGGAGCTGGCGCGGCGATATCCGGACATGCAGATATTGTTTGTGTGTCCGCCGCGGGATGTTTCCAATGCCATTCGGACGCGGCGGTTTGCTTCGCTGCGTGGGCCGAATAATTGGCACCCGGAAGGGTTTCCCAATATTACGGTTACGCGACCGCTGAAGTTGCTACCAAGCACGTTAGCGGTGGGGAGGTGGATAAACGATTTCATGACGCGGGCGCATGTTCGGCGGGCCGCGCAAACAATGATCACGGATCACGGATCACGGATCAATACGAACCAGAAGCTGGAAGGTAACGCAGGCGTCCCGCCTGCATCGCCAGTTGAAAGCGCAGCGCTTCGGCAATATTCTAACTCCTATCTTCTAACTACTAACTCCTGGGCGAGCAGCGTCGTGCTGTGGCTGAATCCGCACGATGCGGTTCACATGGTGGGTCGCATGGGCGAGTCGCGGGTGATTTACGATATCACTGATGACTGGACGCAATTTACGCATTTCACAGATCGCAAGGCGTTGCTGGAACGGACCATTGCGGAAGATGCGGAACTGTGTCGTCGCGCGGATGCGGTTATTGTATGTTCCAAGTCCCTTTATGAATCGCGCAAAGCGTTAGCAAGGGACATCCACCTGATTCCTAACGGCGTGGATGCCGCACATTATCGCTGTGTACTTGATGACCATGGTCCCCTGCCGGAAGCGTGCCGGAACTGGCCCCGGCCGGTTTTTGGCTACACCGGCAGCATTCATGGTGATCGGGTGGATGTGAAGCTGGTCGAGGCGATGACCGTGGCGATGAAAGCGAAAAATATTCCGGGCACCATAGTGCTTATTGGGCCGGTGATGCTGCCGATGCAGGACCGGCAGCGGCTGGAGGCTACTGGTCGGGTGATATTTACCGGGCCGATGGCGTACCGGGATTTGCCCCAGTATATGCGGGCGTTTGATGTGTGCATTGTGCCGCACTGCATGACGGCTTTTGTAGAGAGTCTTAACCCCATAAAATTGTGGGAATATCTGGCGGCGGGCAAGCCGATTGTGTCTACGGATGTGGCGGGTTTCCGAGATTACCCCCACCTTGTGCGGACCGCCCGGACTGCTGACGAGTTTTTGAACCAGTGCCAGGCGGCGGTCGCCGAGGGAACTGAAAAAAGCGAATTGCGTCGCGCAGAAGCCGGGAAACATTCCTGGCGTTCACGAGTGGATGATATCGTTAGCGTAATGTACACATGAAAATATTACTGATTTCACATACCTGTCAATCTCCTGCGGAGGGGCAGCCCAAAGCTGAACTGCTTCATGCGATGCCGGATATTGATTTGCGCGTGCTGATACCAAATCGGTGGAAGCATTACGGCCAGTGGCGACCGGTGAAATTTGTGGATCAGGCGGCGGCAAAATACCACGTTGGGGCGGTACGCTGGCCATGGGTTGGACCGGCCCAGTGTTATCTGCATTATTATCCTGAATTGCCGAAAATACTGCGTGACTTTCAGCCGGACATTATTGATTTGTGGGAAGAGCCGTGGGGATTGGTTAGTGCGCATGCGGTGTGGCTGCGGGATCGGATGTTGCCGCGGGCAAAAATAATTTCGGAAACAGAACAGAATATTAATCGTGTTCTGCCGCCGCCGTTTGAGCAGTTTCGGCGGTACACGCTCAAACATGCTGATTTTGTCATTGGTCGCAGCCGGGAGGCGTTGTCAATCACGCATGACAAAGGCTATCGCGGGCCTGGCGAAGTGGTGCCCAACGCGGTGGATGCGAAACTCTTTGTGCCCATGGCCCGTGCGATGTGCCGGCGGGAAACAGGTTTGGCGGATTGGTGCACAGCCGAAGATTTTCTGGTGGGCTATGCCGGGCGACTGGTGGAGGAGAAGGGCCTTGCGGATCTGCTGGCGGCTGTGGCGCGGTGCCGGCGTGAAGTGAAGTTGCTTTTTGTGGGAGACGGCCCCTTCAAAGCCGCTTTAGAACTGCAAATTCAGCAACTGAATTTGGCTGATCGCACGCGCATTATTCCAGCCGTTCCGCTACAAAAACTGCCCATGTTAATGAATTCGATGAATGTTTTTGCTCTGCCGTCGCGCACCACCGCCACCTGGAAAGAACAGTTTGGCCGCGTGATTATTGAAGCGCATGCGTGTGCGGTACCGGTGATCGGCAGCAATTCGGGAGCCATTGCTGATGTGGTAGGGGATGCCGGGGTGGTTGTCCCGGAGAGCGACCCCGGTGCGCTGGCTGCCGCGATCAACCAATTAAACGCCGACCGCAGCAGTGCGGCAGAAATGGGCCGGCGGGGTTTTGAACGCGTACACAGAGAATTCAGTTGGGAATCTGTGGCGCGACAAATGGCGGCGATCTATCGGCGTTGTGCTTCCACAACGCAGACGCCGGTAATGGCGTGAGGAATTCACGCATTTTATAAGACGCAACATTATCACACGTTGGCAATAAAAAATTCAGCGTTTTTTTCTTGTTTTATTGGAGGTCATCGGTAATTATCTTCGCACGTTAAACAACTGGCGAATAGGTCGTCAGCATTGAGAGGCCCTGAATTGCGAGGGAGATAGAGAGTGAGAGCTTATAACAATCGTGCTTTGGGCTTTTCCGTTATTGAAATGCTGGTCGCGCTGGCGGTTATCGCCATATTGGTGGGCGTGGCACTGGCGGTGGGCCGGGAGGTACTGAATTCCTCGCGGCGTGAACTTACGCGCAGCGAACTTACGGCTCTTCTGGGTGCTGAGCAATCCGTGGTTCACAAAACTGCGGGAATGGTGCCGCAATCGATGTACGGCTTTCTGGTGGAATATCAACAGTTGCATGCGTATCGAGATGTGAATGGTGTGTGGCGGGAGCATTCAAATATGTTAACGCGGCTGCCTTCTTCCATGGTGAAAAGTTCCATGGTGCCGATGCCAAATAATGGCAATATGTTGATGATTACACAAGTCAATGATGCGTGGGGAAATGCCATCGAGTTTTTACCAACCGTGATTTATAACCCCCATGCTCCCTGCTTTGTCAGTGCCGGTGAAGACGGAATCATAGGAACTGGCGATGATATTCATAGTTACGATCCGTAAGGGCGTTTCAGCCTCCGGCCGTCCGCGAGAACTGTTTAGATTGTCCGCGGCATGTGCCGCCTCTTAATGTGTTTACGTCATGCTGCGTCGGTCGAAAAACTCACTGATTCGTGATTTATTCGCCCCCGTTATTGCGGTCGGTTGGGCCGGGCCGTATAGTATGGCTTTAGCCACTGGTATGGCTTTGAAAAAATCATGAGATGGATTTTTACGTGAGGATCATGTGACAAACGGTGCAGGTACGGTATTGTTTTATCAACGCCCGGTGCTGCTTGATCGTGTGGCGCACCGCCACGCGACAGTAAACATGCGAAACGTGGATTTTGCATTCACCAGAAAGACCAATTCTGTTCCCGTAACCGCCCTTGAGTTTGGCCGGGCCGCCACGGAATATCCCATTGTCTTTGCCGGACCCTCGCCGGATCGACTTATGCCGGTGGTGGTGCTTGGGCTGCGCAATGAAGAAAATTTATTTGTCAACGCCCAGGGCAAATGGTCGGGGATTTATATTCCGGCATTTATCCGGCGGTATCCCTTTGTTTTGGCGGAGCGTAACAACGCCCAGGACCTAAGCGTGTGTGTGGATACGGCTTTCAGCGGCTGGACCGATCCGGGGGCGCAAGGCGCTGCAGGTAATGGCTCACCCGTCCCGACTGATGCGGAAAAAGGCGAGGCCTTGTTTGATGAGCAAGGCGCAGAGACGCCATTTCTAAAAAATGTGCTGGAGTTTTTGGGGCAATATCAGGGTAATATTCGGCAAACGCAACTGTTTGTACAAAAGCTTAATGAATTGAATCTGCTGGTGGGCCGCGAGATTCGTGCCCGCGACACCGCCAATCAGCCTCTTGCGTTGCGTGGATTTTTCGCCGTGGATGAAGCCAAGCTCAACGCGCTTAGCGATGCGCAGGTCGTTGAGTTGTATCGTCCGGGATTTATGGGGCTGATTCTCGCTCATCTTATTTCACTGGGTAATATCGCCCGGCTGGAAATGCGGCTTCGCACCGGGGAGACGCGTTAAGCGGCGGTATGATTTGCGCCACGATAGTCATCTCTTGCGTGGTTTATTGTTATGAAGCAGTCATTTACCAAGCCGCCCTTACGCATTCAAACTACCACGTTGTGGGAATATCCCTCGCAAGACTATGGCCGCGACGCTCATGGGGACAAAGACTATGTGGGGGCAACCCCGGCCTGGATTATATGGAATCTTTTGCAACGCTATACACGCCAAGGTGATAAAATTCTCGACCCCATGTGCGGCAGCGGCACCACCTTGGATGTTGCTGCGGAACTCGGCCGGCTTGGCATCGGCTTTGATCTTGCACCGCGCCGGTCGGACATTCAGCCAGCCGATGCGCGGCACATTCCATTACCAGATCAAAGCGTGGATTTTGTCTTTATTGATCCGCCATACAGCACCCACGTTGATTATTCTGATGATCCCAAGTGTATCGGTAAACTTGACGCAGGCGAGTTATTGCAGGACGGAAAACTCAATGCGTATTACCTTTCCATGCGGGAGGTTTTCGCACAATGTCACCGTGTGATTAAGCCGCGGCGGTATATGGCGATTTATGTCAGCGATTCCTTCAAAAAAGGTAAGCCTTTCATCCCCATCGGCTTTGATCTTTTTGCCCTGCTGCGGCGGAATTTTACGCCAGTGGATATTATCGCAGTGGTGCGGCACAACCAGAAGCTCAAACGCGGAAATTGGCACACTGCGGCGGTGGAAGGAAATTTTTTCCTCCGCGGGTTTAATTACCTTATGATTATGAAAAAGCTCTGACTACCGGACCAAGCTCCGGGTTATGGAATTCGTCCGAACGTGCTTAAAAAGAGTATGGATATGCAGCCTGCCCGCCCCGGCTTAATCGAAAAAATGGGCAGCGGAACATCGCCCGGCATGCAGCCAATATATCGCGGATAGTGATATGCGATCGGTCAGATACGGCATAAACCGGCTCCCAGATTTCCGGCTGCAGGGCCGCACGAAATTGCTCCAGGGAGCCAAAGCGATACAACTCTCCACCCCATCGACGTGCGGAATAACGAGCCATCCTCGCCCACCACGGATTTTCATGATCAGATGCAAATTGACTGCCAGCTACCAGCCCTAAGGTTACGTGTCGGTAGCGTGACGCAAATTCTCGCATGGCATGGTCAATCATTAATTCCACCGCGCCATTGGGCGCATGCGGCGCACGGACAATTTGTTCGATAAACATGCCCCGCCGTGCCGGTATGGGCGAAGCCGCAAGTAATCCGGCCAACGGCCCATTGCGGCCACGCAAACAGAATACCCTTCGATGCTCACCGGCATCCGAAAGAATAAATGGGTCGGCCAGAAAGCGCATCGGCATAAGCCGCCGCTGGGCCAGCCACTCCCCGATAAGGTTACCAATAGCTACTGATCTCGCCGCGTGCGATGGGGTAATTTCAGTTATCTCATCGCATTTTCGTTTTGCGCGGGCAATCTGATAGCGCAGCCGCGCGTTATGGGATATCATCTCGGTCCAACGGGCGGGATTCCAAACTGGGATTGCACCAATAATTAATTGCCCTCGGCCCGCGGCTGCCAATCGCTTAATGTTTCTGTTTTCCACGCACATATAACACACCCGCCGCCGCCTTTGATGCGCGAAGCCTTCAAATTCTTCCGCAATTTCAACAATTCTATCGCAATCGGCAACGGGGCTTCCCACTGTAATCAGGTGTCTGCCGGACTCTACAAATCCTACCATTCCCAAACTGTTTTTCGAAAACCAGAGATTCATTCCGGCTTGCAGGGTTTGAAAACAAACCGTTTCGTAGCCAAATGCGCCGAGCAGACGAACTGCTAATTCCCGCCCGGTGCTTATGGCATGTACGTTGCAATCCGTCATTGTCATATCAATGCTCCGGCGCTGCCGGAAATTCCCGCCTCCCGCACAATTACTTCCATTCCCATTTCATCTTTGTATCGGCTGATAATGGATAACAACGCATCCATTGCATGATCCGACGTATCCAGCAAGACTGCGACGGTTCCACCGCCACCGCAATCGGTAATCCGCGCGCCGTACGCGCCGGCCTTGGGGCCTGCTGTGGAAAACTGATCCACCAGCCAATCCGCCTGCGGACACGATAATTGCAGCCGTAAACGATAGCTGTGGTGGGACGCCAACAACAAGCGGCCCGCACGCTGCATAATTAACTGCCGCTGGGCAGTTAATGCTGTGTCAGTTGATGATTCGGATAATTCCTCCATCGCCTGAAGAAAATGCTCCGCATGTTCATATTCGTTGATTAAATGATCCAGCGTGGTGCGGATGGCATACATATTATTCTGAACAATTTCTCCCGCCGAGGCATCAAGCGCTCCGTACGTTCTAAGAAAATCCGCACCGCGCACGCGACGGGGCAACATGGATCGGAAATATCGGCGGTATAACTCCGGTGAAACATTCCCTAAATATCCATGGACCGGGTTGTGCCGCTGCCCCAGATCGCGATAAATGGTCTCAATAATTTTTGCGCCCATGGCACCGGTAAGATGAAAATCCCCGAAAATATCCCGGTTCGTAGCTCTGGTCACCCCCGTATCCAACGCCAGTATCCGAATATCCTTCGAAAGAGGTATCTGCCCCAGTAGAGAATGCGGCTGGGCGCTATAACGTAACAAATGTGCCGGTGGACCGTCTTGTGCCGATAATACAGTCAATGCATCCACCATATGTCCGTGATTGCCGTCCGCTGCGCGCTGCGCCTCGCTGATAATCCCCGCTTTTTGAATGGCGCTTAGCGACAAACCGCAGCTTACATTCACCGCCTGCAACAGAGCTGCGGTGACCGCTGTAGATGCAGCCTGGCCAGATCCGGCACGTATATCGGAATCCACCACCACCGTTGCTCCTATCGCACCGCGGGCACTTGCCTTTGGTGAAATAGGAAATCCCCTGTTGATCAGCGACTGAAACACATTCAGTAATGGGGCGGTCCAAGCGGAAGGCGGATCGTTCGCCGTTGCGATGACATGATCACCGGATTGGTTGCGAGGAGAGAAAACGGCGGCTCGAGGCAAAATGACCGGTTGATGTTTTTGACCATGCTGCCGCCCCATGAAAATCATTTTGTCGTCATCGCGCCAGAGCAGCGCCACCCCGGCTCGGCAGGGCAACGCCATCTGCGCCACCACCCCGCCCGCTTCCAATGATAGTCCACCTAACACATCCATCCGCGCGGGAGCTGTGCATATCGTCGTATCGCTGGGGCTGAAACCCCCCGACACGGATTTCATTTGCTGTATCAAACGGTCTGTTAGTGAGCCATCCATCTTCATACGTATCAATAATAGGCGATGCGTTACCGATGACCAAGCCAAAGGGTCGCAGCGCGGATTTTTCCAAGGCTGCGTGTTGCAAACAAGCTCTACCGCTAACGCGTGAGAATGGGCTGTGAATGAATTGAAAATCACCCGTGCCGAAGCGGAATGCCGCTTTTTTTTGGCGGCATATCGCATCAAACCGCGACGCTGCCTCGCCAGGCCAGGGTTTTTTGTAAGTGCTTCATATTCCACCGTGATGGGGGTTATTAGTACTACAGCGCTACTCTATTTTACGTTCATGTCGCTTTCGAGATTCAATGGCGGCGCGGTTTCGCCATTGGTG
>DAHVEJ010000092.1 GCA_027313145.1 Phycisphaerales bacterium
CACCGCCCACAACACGCCGTCGACCGCCCCCACGCGGCAAATCAACCCACAGCAAAAACCGGGCCGGACGCTACTGGGTGCTGCCAGGCGGCCCAACGGATAATTCCGCACCCGCCGCTGGAAAACTCGTACCTTGCCATGTGGCCATTCCTGCCACATGGGTGCAGCAAGGCAACACGCCGCACAGGGCTAAAAATGACAGCAGGGCAAAAATACGCGGCGTCGATCCGAGTTTCATTACAAACTCCTGAAGAATCTCCGTTTGGTGGCGGAAGTTGGCTTGCCGGCTAACTCATTTATGAGCGTAGCACCTGCGGAGTTATCGAACGCGGTTTTGAAAACGTATTAACTGGGCAGCGATGGCTTGTTAATTGGCGGCCGCTGTGGCAGCCGGTTCCAGGGGTTCCACCGAAACTTTTAAGTTGGAAGCAAAGTGCACCCGGCCTGGAGCCAAAGCAAAAAGGCTGTCGTCGCGAGCCAGACCGACATTCTTACCGGCGCGATACTTTGTTCCGCGTTGCCGAATAATAATCGAACCGGTGGTAACTACTTCCCCGGCATACGCTTTTACACCCAGGTATTTCGGATTACTGTCCCGACCGTTCTGGGTGGAACCTTGACCTTTTTTATGCGCCATAACACATCTCCAGGATAATCAAAGGCGAACCAGTTGTTCGCCCGCGAATTTCGCAAGTCATTAAGTATACGCATCGCAGCTTTGATTGCAAGTCTCCTGCCTGGCAGGATTTCCGTCGGTTGACGGTCACACGATAAGCCGATAATTTAGATCATGTTCTCGCTGCGGCAAAACCGCTGTTACAGGCCGAGACTGCTAGGAGTTTAGATAAGTGATCATCACCCTCACGTGCCGTCATCTTGAAGTGACCCCGGCGATTCGCGAACATGCGGAAGCGAAGGCCAATAAGATGTTGAAATATTATGACCTCATCAAGGAAATTGAAATCATCCTTGACGGCACCGAGGCCAAACATAAGCGGGTGGAATTTCTCGTCAGCGCTGAACATCGCAATATGTTTGTCGGATCACAGGAAGGCGATGACCTGTATGCCTGCATCGATCAGGCAGCCCATAAGATTGAACGTCAGTTGACGGAACATAAAGACCGATTCCGAAATCGTAAACATCCAGGATAGCCCGGGCAAAATCGGCGGCTATCGTGTCCTGCGGGCAATGATATCGAATCAAGCTGGGATTGTCGGCGATTGTATATTGTGAGATAACCAACCCATGAAACTCGGTGATTTTATCGTAAAGGACTCAATTGTCCCGGAACTTAAGGCGACGAGCCGCGACGGTGTCATTCGAGAACTCGTAGAGGCTTTAGCCGCCGCGGGAGCATTTTCGGCTTCGGATATCGACACAATCTGTAAAGCCATTCTGGACCGTGAACGCCACGGGAGCACGGGCTTTGGCAAAGGCGTTGCGGTGCCGCACGGCAAACTTGCCTGCGTGAAAAAACGTGTTGGAACCATTGGTCGAAGCACCGCAGGGATCGATTTTTCGGCGTTGGATCAGGCTCCGGTATTCAGTGTGGTGCTGTTGCTTTCCCCACTCGATAATCCGGACGGCCATCTGCATGCGATGGAGAATATTTTCCGAAATCTCCAGGAGGATAATTTTCGGCGCTTTCTCCGTCAGGCGTCGTCGCGTCAGGACATTATTGAACTCATTGATGAGGCCGATCAATCCGGTATGGCTCGCTGACGAGCTTATATCCCCCAGAATCAGGTTACTATTACGAGACTCGCTTAATACGCTCGGTGCCGCCGAATCATGGACAGACAAGTAAAAATATCAAACCGACTCGGCCTGCACGCCCGCCCGGCGATGCAGTTTGTGGACGTTGCCAATCAATTCAGGAGCAATATCCGCGTATGGAAGGGAGAACAATGTGTTGATGGCAAAAGCATCATGCACATGATGATGCTTGCCGCCACCGAAGGCACCGGCCTGAAGCTTGAAGCGGACGGCGAAGACGCTGGTAAAGCACTCGATGCGCTGGAAAATCTTATCAACGGCCGCTTCGGCGAAGAGTAGTGCCCGTCAACCGCCGCAATGATATTTTCGGCATCGCGTACTATTATTTGATACAACGATAAGTCGCTTCGGGTGTAAACGTCCTATTTTAAACGTCCCATATTATAAATCCAGAAAATATTATCTTGACATTATCGTTATTCGGACTACTCTTAGCCATATATTGAAGCTTGTCGCTTCAGTTTTCTCTGGAAATGTTTTACGAACGGAAAGAGTAGAGTATGCGTACTTCAGCATCGGCCAATCTTGGAACAACCGGCGGGCACAAACTTTTGGCGGCATCTGCGATGATGATCATGGCTGCGGGGGCTATGAATGGCGCTGCGGGCGCTATGACCATTACACCATACTTTGAAAGCTCCATTACCAGCAGTGCCAGCTACAACACCATTGCCTCTGATATCAACAGCGCCTTGACATTTTATAATCAGAACATCCTTAATAACATTAATGTAAGCATCGACTTTGCCGTTACCTCGACCACTTCCAGCGCTTCGTATCTTGGTCACAGCAGCAACACCATTTATACTCTGCCGTACAATACTTACACTTCTGACTTGCAGACCAATGCGATCAACAATAGCAATGCCATCGAACTGACCGCATATAATAATCTGCAATATGGCAATGACAGCAACGGGGCCAAAAGCATTAACGCCACAGCACCCGATATGCGTGCTCTTACCGGCTCGTCCACCTACCATGGTGGCTACGATACCAGCGGTAATTATGTTGGAAGCAACAACGGAATGGTGGATGGCGTAATCACGCTTAATGCGGCAGATCTTTCCGGCTTCGGTGGCGGTGGAACTTTCAGTCCCGGTCGCGTCATTCAACATGAAGTCGATGAAATTCTCGGCATCGGCGGCGCCGGATCAACACTGACGAGTTCTACAACCTCGGCCACTGCTTATGGCCCAATGGATCTCTTTCGTTACTCCGCGTTTCATACGCCAAGCTATACCAACAGCTCGACCGCCACGTCCTATTTCTCCATTGACGGCGGCACAGTAAATCTCGTGAACTTTAACCAGAACCCCGGGACCAGTGGCCAGACCGGAGGCGACTTCGGCGACTGGAGCAGCGAAGGCACGACGGGCAATTATGTTCAATTGGCATTTACGTCAAGTTCACAAGGCGCAGCCAGCGTCAGCGCGACATCTCCGGAGGGAATTGCACTGCAGGCCGTGGGTTATGACATGGCGGTTCCGGAACCATCCACCTTGGCCCTCTGCGGTGGATTGCTTATCGGCTTGGGCCTGATGCGCCGCCGGGCCGCGGGCAACCTTTCCAAGTAATGGCCAAGTTGAACCGATACGTTTAACACGTTCCCGACGATTCCCTGACATTACGGCTTACGTGCCTGAAAAGGCAGCGCGGGTAGAGCCTCTTTATTCATCAGATTCGGTACGGCAAGGTCGCTGTACGCAAATCGTACTGCTGTGGGAGCGCTGATTTTCGGGGATTGCACCACCACGGTTCTTCTCACGATTCGCGCACCGGCGTTGACGAACGTGCCGTTGCAACTGGAGAGTTGGAACCAATTCAGCGGTTTTCCGTCGCGCGAAAGCAACCCGCCGCCAACGCTTGGCAAAAGGCTGATAAGCAGCGTTGCTAAAAATCTCATAACCACATCTCCGTTTGCTGAGCATTAAAACTGGTGGCGTTCCGGCGGCGAAGGAATATATCGGCAATTGGAAAATTACCAACTAACGGCGTGAAATTGTTAGCACATGGTTTGCCAAGTTCGAGTGCACCGGGCATTATATTGGGCTTGGTTTGGCTTTGGAGTTTACTCTTTATGGTTGAAACGGCGAAAAAGATTGTTTTGGCTTATTCCGGCGGGTTGGACACCTCCGTGATTCTTCCGTGGCTTAAAGACAATTACCCCGGCTGCGAAGTGATCGCATTTGCCGCGGAACTCGGACAGGGTGATGAACTCGATGGAATAAAGAAAAAAGCTCTGGCCAGCGGGGCGGATAAGTGCATTGTCGCCGATTTGCGGGAAGAATTTGCCCGTGATTACTGCTTTCCCATGCTTCGGGCCGGGGCGGTTTATGAACACAATTATCTGCTGGGAACCTCCATCGCCCGCCCGTTGATCGCCAAACATCAGGTGCGTGTGGCGCATGAACTCGGTGCCGATGCCGTAGCGCATGGTGCCACCGGCAAAGGCAATGATCAGGTGCGCTTTGAACTTACCTACATGGCCCTTGGCCCGGAACTGCACATTATTGCCCCGTGGAAAGATGATCGCTTTGAACTCCGCAGCCGGGAGGCGGCCATTAAATATGCCAGGGAAAAAGGCGTGCCGATCAGCCAGACGGTCAAAAAGATTTACTCAAGAGATCGCAATCTCTGGCACATTTCCCATGAAGGGGCCGATCTGGAAAATCCGGCTAATGAGCCGCTGGATAATTTGTGGGTCATGAGTGTTCCGGTCAGCAAAGCACCGGGCAAAGCGGAATTTGTTACGGTTGGCTTTGAGGCCGGCACACCGGTCAGCGTCAATGGCCGCAAATTGGCAGCGCATAAAATCATCGAAACACTTAATACCATAGCCGGACGCCACGGCGTAGGTCAGGTGGATCTGGTGGAAAACCGCCTGGTAGGCATGAAAAGCCGCGGCGCTTATGAAACGCCCGGCGGCACGGTGCTGCTGACGGCCATTCGAGCTTTGGAATCCCTGTGCATGGAACGAGATTTGGCCCACTACAAGCAGCAAATTGCGCTAAAATATGCCGATCTGGTCTATTACGGCCAATGGTTTCATCCGCTGCGGGAAGCGTTGGACGCTTTTGTGACCACCGCGACACGCCATGTTACCGGCACAGTAAAAATCCGTCTTTTCAAGGGGCGGGCCACCGTGGCATCGGTTACGTCGGCGGGCAGTTTGTATCGGCCTGATCTGGCAAGCTTCACCATGGGAACGGAATACGACGGGAAAGACGCGATTGGCTTTATCAAGCTTTTCGGCCTGCCCATGAAGGTCAACGCCATGCGACAGCGCCAGGATTGAATTTATTGCCCACACTAAGCCGATAAACAGGGAAGTATTTCCGGCCGTTGTGGCCTCTTATAAACCGGATCAGCGCAAGGAGCACGCTTCATGACACAAACAGATCACCATCATGCTCCAATTCTCGTGACAGGAGGAGCCGGGTTTATCGGCTCAAATTTTGTCACGTCCTGGATCAAGACCATCGGCACGCCGGTGGTGAATCTCGATAAACTCACCTATGCAGGTAACCTGGAAAATCTCTCGGAATTGCTCGACAACCCCCGGCATATATTTGTGCAGGGAGATATTAATAACCGCACACTTATTGATCAGCTCCTGGCGACGCATCAGCCGCGGGCCATCGTTCATTTTGCCGCGGAAAGCCATGTAGATAGGTCAATTCATGGGCCGGAAGATTTTGTCATCACCAACGTCAACGGAACGTTTCATCTCCTGGAGGCCGCTCGAACGTACTGGTCCAAACTCGTAGAACCCCAAAAGACCGCTTTCCGGTTTCTCCATGTTTCGACCGATGAGGTATACGGGTCGTTAAGCGCTACCGACCCGGCCTTTACGGAAACGACGCCCTATGCCCCTAATAGTCCGTACTCCGCTTCAAAAGCGGCTTCGGATCATCTGGTACGGGCTTATTTCCACACGTACCACATGCCGGTGCTGACCACCAATTGCTCCAATAATTATGGTCCATTCCAATTCCCGGAAAAGCTTATTCCACTGATCATTCTCAATGCTCTGGCCGGAAAACCATTGCCGGTTTACGGTGACGGCCTGAATGTTCGCGATTGGCTTTTTGTGCCCGATCACTGCGATGCCATCCGTGAAGTGTTGAAGGCCGGACGACCCGGGGAAACCTACAACATCGGCGGCAACAGTGAGATGAAAAATATCGATGTCGTCAAAACCATCTGTTCAATTCTTGATGAATTGCGCCCCATGTCCCCCCACCGTCCTCATGCGTCCTTGATCCATTACGTGAAAGACCGGCCCGGTCATGACCGACGGTATGCCATGGATATTACTAAAATAAATCGTGAACTAGCCTGGAGTCCCAAATGTTCGTTTGCCGATGGCATTCGCGCCACCGTGCAATGGTATTTGGATCACAGTGCCTGGATTGCCCACGTGGCCAGCGGCGAATATCGCAACTGGGTAGAGGCCAATTACGCCAAACGCGGTTAACATAGTCCCTGTGGGGCGAACGCCTGAGGATTGTTTGGACTTGTGGAGAAGTAAACATGCGAAAAGGCATTATTCTTGCGGGCGGTGCGGGAACCAGACTGCATCCGGTGACCTTGGCGGTTTCCAAACAATTGTTGCCCGTTTATGACAAACCGATGATTTATTATCCGCTTTCCACCCTGATGCTGGCCGGAATCCGGGATATTCTGCTCATCTCCACACCGCTTGATACGCCGCGATTTCAGCAGTTGCTCGGTGACGGCAACTCCTGGGGTTTAAATATTTCTTACGCGGTGCAACCGGAACCCAACGGCATCGCCCAGGCGTTTATTATCGGGAAGCATTTTATCGGCGACAGCCCCAGCGCCCTGGTGCTGGGAGATAATATTTTCTACGGTCACGATTTCGCAACCGATCTTCATGCCGCCGCGGCCGAAACCAGCGGAGCCACGGTTTTCGCCTATCCTGTGGTGGACCCGGAACGCTACGGCGTGGTGGAGTTTGATCAACATTTCAACGCCCTGTCCCTGGAGGAAAAGCCAGCGAAGCCGAAATCCCGGTATGCGGTCACGGGCATCTATTTTTACGGGCCTGATGTGGTGTCTGTCGCTGAAAATCTTAAGCCTTCGCCGCGCGGTGAACTGGAAATCACCGATGTTAATAAAGTGTATCTGGCCAGGAAGACCCTGCGGGTAAAGGTCATGGGCCGGGGAATGGCGTGGCTGGATACCGGCACGCACCAATCCCTGCTGGATGCGTCCATGTACATTCAAACCATTGAACGTCGGCAGGGCCTGAAGGTGGCGTGCCCGGAAGAAATCGCCTGGCGGCGCGGATTTATCACCGCCGATCAACTCCGGCAACTGGCCAAGCCCCTGGCAAAAAATGATTACGGGCAGTATCTGTTGGAAATCCTGGAAGAAAAGTTGGCTTGAATATGAAAGTAATACCCACCGAAATTCCGGATGTGCTGCTTTTAGAACCTGCGGTTTACCGTGATTCCCGCGGCTTTTTTATGGAAAGTTATAACCAGCGCACGCTGGCCGCCCTGGGGATCAACGCCGCCTTTGTGCAGGATAATCACTCGCGCTCCAGCCGGGGCGTTTTACGCGGATTGCATTATCAGATTCAACAGCCGCAGGGAAAGCTTGTCCGCGTGGTGCGCGGAGAAGTGTTTGACGTGGCCGTAGATATTCGCCGACACTCACCGACTTTCGGCAAATGGATCGGTTTTCACCTCTCGGATGAAAACCTGCGCATGGCGTACGTGCCGCCGGGATTCGCCCACGGCTTTGTCGTACTTTCAGAAATAGTGGAGTTTCTCTACAAAACCACCGATTATTATGCCAAAGAATTTGAGCGATCTATTTTGTACAGCGACCCAGACATCGGCATATCCTGGCCGGATGCCGGTGCTCTGGTGCTGTCAGAAAAAGATCGCAATGCCCCCCCATTGAATAAAGCCGAAGTATACCCGTAAACATCGCATGGCGTCAGGTCAAAAGTTTCAATGCACCTCTGATATATATTGGATAAAATAACACTTAGTGTTATATTATCCAATACGTGCGGTTCAGGAGCTGCCGATGTATAACCGATTTCTCACAAAAGCTGTCCTCGCGGCATTGAAGGATACGCCCGTGGTATTGCTTCAGGGGCCGCGGCAATGCGGCAAAAGTACGCTGGTTCAAAGCTTGGCGCGCGGGCCGCATCGGGCGCGCTATATAACACTGGATGATCCTGTCGCACGCGCGGCCGCTGTTGCCGCACCGTCGGATTTCATTGCGGGCTTCACCGGACCGGTCGTCATCGATGAGGTACAGCTTGCCCCGGAGATATTTCGACCCATTAAGCTTTCCGTGGACAACAATCGCCGCCCCGGACGCTTTTTACTCACGGGTTCATCCAATATTTTGCTGTCTCCCAGACTTTCCGATTCTCTGGCCGGTCGAATGGAGATCATTCTCCTGCGGCAGCTCTCACAAGGAGAGATCTCCGGCGCGCAGGAGGATTTTATTGATATGGCTTTTGGGAAAAAATCGCCGCCCGCTCGCCCGTTTCCACCCGTCAACCGTGATCGCATCGCAAAAGTGGTCACGGCGGGCGGTTATCCGGAGGTGATCAACCGGAAGGAACCGCAGCGACGTGAGGCGTGGTTTAATTCCTACATTACGACGATTCTCGAGCGCGACGTGCGGCAGTTGGCCGCAATAGATGGCCTGACACAAATGCCGCGGCTGCTTAGTCTGCTGGCCGCACAGACCGGCGGCCTCCTGAATGTAGCGGAGCTATCGCGTGATCTGGGTTTTGCCCAGCCGACGTTGGCACGCTACCTCACGCTGCTGCAAGCCACATACTTGTATCAGCCGCTGCCGGCGTGGTCCATCAACATTCATAAACGTTTGATCAAGCGGGAGAAAGTCTACCTCAGTGATACTGGGCTGGCGGCCCACCTGCGAAATGTGGACGCCGAGAATCTTGCCGATCCACAACGCAATATGGGAGCTTTGGTGGAGTCGCTGGTGGGGCAGGAGTTGCGTAAGCAAAGTGCCTGGAGCACTGTGCAGCCCAAGCTCTATTACTACCGCACCACGGACGGGAAAGAGGTGGACTTTGTGCTTGAGGGCCGCAACGGCGGAATCGTCGGCGTGGAGGTAAAAGCCAGTCTTAATGTGAAGGCGTCCGAGTTGGCAGGGCTGCGCGATCTGGCCCAGACCGCGGGCAACAGATTCATCCGGGGCATTGTTCTGTATCTGGGCCGGGAGGTTGTGCCGATGGGGCCTCACATCACCGCGATGCCGCTGACGGCCCTGTGGACGCCGTGCCAATAGCGAGCCGTATAAAACACCGCCACTGAAATTACTATATCATGTATATGTGTCAATATTGGATAATCTAACACTTGACGTTATATTATCCAACTTGTTGTGGAGCAGGCGCTGCAAGGTGACCAGCGGCAGGCCCATGACATTGGAATGTTCACCGGAAATTAATGCCACAAACGGATCCTGCGGCGAATCCTGAATGCCGTAGGCACCGGCCTTGCCGCGCCACAGATTTGAATCCAGATAGTTTTGCAGTTGTCGCTCTGATAGTCTTTTCATGCGGCATGTTGAAACCACCGATTCCATTTGGCACTGATCGCCGTGCAGCACCACCAAGCCCGTGATGACCTCATGGGTGGTGCCGGAAAGACTGCGGAGAATGGTTTCCGCATGATGACGCGTCGCGGCTTTGTTAATGACACGCCCATCATGAACCACAATCGTATCGGCTCCGATGATAATTGCGTTCGACGGTCGCGGCTTGGCAACGCTTTGGGCTTTGCGCAGGGCCAGGCACACCGGCCAGATTCGGATCGGCACACTTTCCGGGCGGCGGGCGGGTTCATGGAGCGTACTTTTGGCCACCCGAAAATGGTAGCCGGCCTGACGCATTAATTCGGCACGGCGCGGCGAGGCGCTGGCCAAGATCAGTTCCGGCGATGCTGTGGCACGCTCTACAGGGCCATGATCTTTTGAATTTTTTCCCATACGGTCTCCACAGAAAGCGACAGCAGCGTGGCACGGCGGTCTTGCATGCCTGAATCGCGATATTCGCCGGCCTGTTCAAAGCGCAGCACATGATCCATTTGGCCATAAGGCCCGACAGACTCCGGGTTGGTAGGACCATATAAGCCTACCAGAGGCCGTCCCAGCGCTGCCGCAACATGCAGGGGGCCGCTGTCATTGCCAATTACGATCCGGCATAATGAAATCGCGGCGATGAGTTCAGCCAGAGTCGTTCGGCCCGCCAAATTTACCGCGGCCACACCCGCTTGATCCACCACCTGCTGGCATAGTGCCTGTTCGCCCGGCGCGCCCAGCACCACCACCTTCATGCCGGAATCTGCCAGATGTCGGACAATTTGAGAATAGCCGTGTTCGGACCAGCGCTTGGCATCCCAGCGGGCACCGGGAATTACCGCCGCCGCGCTTTGCGATCCCGGCAGCAGGCCGGCCACTTTTTCCAAGGCCGCCGACTGAATTGGCATACGAAATTCCGCGCGGCCGCTTGGCGAACCAATGACTGCCGCAAGGCTTCGCATCCGCACCACCGCAAGAGCGCTGGGCCGGGAAACGCGACTGTGATGGGTGTAAAGAAAACGGGCACCTTCCCGGGCATCGGCAAAGCCGATGCGCACCGGGGCACGGGAAGCTCTGGCCAAAAAGGCGCTTCGCAGAAGTCCCTGGGCGTCCAAGACCATATCGTACCGATTGTCGTTAAGCGTCCGCATCAAAGCCCGGAGATTGCTGCGCGCTGTGCCATGGGTGAACCAACCGGCGATTTTTCTGCGATCAAAATAAATCAATTCGTTGACCGCATCATGCCCGCGCACCAGATCCGCCAAAGCGGGGTCAATCAGCCAGTCAATGCGGCTCTTGGGGAACATCTCTTTGAGATCACATAACAGAGGCAATGTTGTCGCGACATCCCCCAGCGCGCTGGGCTTGATGATCAGCACACGCTGCGGTGCTCCAGCGCCAACGGCGGACTGCGGCGATGCTAACACGCGCTACTCTCCGCATCGGGCTGGCAGGAAATATCTTTATACAAATCCTGGGCGTCGGGCACACTTTCCCCGGCGCGGCCCGGCCCATCAGAGTTGTAAAACTGATCCAAAACGCTACTCCAGTCGGCGTGCGATTTTACCGCGATAAACGCTCTCCAGACCTGCGCGCCCTGGGGATGCAGACGTGAATATTTAATACCGATTTTTCGCATTTGCCGTGAGGCCTGCTCTTCACCGTAAATCTCCACCGCCAATGCAAAATGCTCCATTAATCCGTCGCGCTGTTCATAAATAGTGGGTGGATCCAGTGCGGGCTTACCCGCCATGAGAGCGGCAAATTCCCGGAAAATCCAAGGATTACCAATGGCCCCGCGCGCAATCCATACCCCATCCACCCCGGTATATTCATACATGCGTACCGCGTCATGCGCGGTAAACACATCCCCGCTGCCGAAGAGTGTCATGGTTGGATAACGGGCTTTGACCCTGCGCAGAAAATCCCAATCCGCTTTTCCCGTATATTTTTGTTCTACCGTGCGACCATGCACCGCCATGGCGGCAAATTCCAGCGTCACCGCCTCGCGGAAAATCCGATCAAAATTTTCCGCCGCCTCGGAGGATTCATCCAAAGCCCGGCGCAGTTTCATGGTCAATGCGCCAGGCACCACCGCCCGCACCGCACGCATAATTCTGATCGCTTCATCGGGATCGCTTAACAGGTACCCCCCCGGCAGCGGCCCATGACCTTTTTTACCGGGCAGGCAAAATTCAAATCAATAACATCAAAGCCTGATTCGCAAAGAATCCGCGCGGCGGCCGCCATTTCCTCGGCTTCGCTGCCCATAATCTGCCCGGCTACAGGATGATCCGCCCGGCAAAGAATTGATCGCTTTTCCCGCCCGCGCCCACCGGTAATAATCACCCGATCCAGCAGCGCCTCGGTTACGGCATACGGACAACCGCGCCGCCGGGCCACCACGCGCATCGCCATATCGCTGTAACCGGCTAAACCCGCCTGCATGGCCGGAATGGCAAGGCGATAGGGGCCAACCTGACAATCGCGCGCAATCGCGGGATCCGCGGCTTGTCTTGCCGCGAAGGTCAAGGAATCAGCTTGTGTCAAAACTCCGGTCATGGCATCCCATTGCTACGATTTTCCGCACCGTGCGGATTCATTAATGTAACATGGATGCCCTGAAACAAAAATCGCGCCAACTTAGTTTCCCGCCACAGGATTTCCCGCCGATTCCAATTCGCGGCGAACTTTATCGGCCATAAGGCTCTGCCCTTGCCCTCGCAGGCGAGCTTCCAGAAGTTTGCCCACCTGATACCAATTGCTTTCGTGCATAAATGGGTCAGCCATCCGCGGGGGAGCATGAATGCGTGCCCAGGTGACTTCGTAAAGCTTGGTGATGTCGCTGTTGTGTTTCTGCCGCCGCAGTAGCGCGACAGCCTGATGCAACGCATTAAGAATAAAGGGACCCGCATTGGCGTATTGTGTGATGACATCCATAAGATATCTTCCCGCGCGATTGTAATGTCCCGCCTTACGCCACAGGCGCGCCTGCATCATGCGCACCTCGGCCGCAAGATCAAAGCGCGTGGGCGCGAAGATTCTAAACGCCCTATTCCATAACTGATTTTGCTGGTTAGGATTTTTCACTGACATAATCATCGGTTGTACCACTGCCATGGCAAAATCAGGATAACGCTGGCCGCATAAGCGCATCAGTGCACCGGCCCAAAGTGTTTTCTCCGCCAGCGTCAACTTACCCTTGGAGGCCAAATACCCCACAAGCATCCATGATTCCGCATAGCCGTCGCATTGATGCACGGCTCGTTTCAAAAGCGCCAGCTGCGCTGGAACGCTGTTGACCAGCGGTTTGGCTGTGGCACCAAAAACGTAGGCCGGCAATGGCCGTGGTGAAAAATCTCCGCCCGTCGCGGAAAATGATAACAGCCGCAGTGCCGCATCCGTCAGTACCACCGCATTCCATCGCTGGTGCTGCGTGGTTCCGATGAATTGCCCGGAAAGAGACATAAACGAATCCGGCTCGCTGCGGCGTGTCATGGGATTCTGCACCATGCCCACGACCCCTCGATATTCCGAATACCGCCCGACATTAAAATTCCACGCGGCCTCATTGCCCACCTGCTGCAGAAAACCCACCCACGCATGGCCTACCACGCTGGACATACCCACATCATACGCCGTCGGCACACCGATGGCCTTGCCCACTTGCGAAGCAAAAAAGGCCTGGTCCGCGCAGACACCGCCATATCGCAATATATTCGGCAGGTTGTAACCTTTAATATCCACTTCCTTTTTTGCCCCGTGCAGGTACGTGTTGTAATCATATGGCACCTGAAAAAACACCTGCCCCACCATGGAATCGCCATGGTATTTATTTAACGCCCAGGTCATACTGGGAATACTGGAGCAGGAATCCACCACATAAATCAGCAACCGCGCCGGGACATTGCGAATGCCAAAATACATCGCCCGCTGATAACGCACATAATATTTGAACAACGCCACAGGATCTGGCGAGTGCACCGTGTTTTCATTGATCTGCATGGTCAGCGGCTTGTACAACACCGCGCAAATCGCGGCTGTCAGATTGGGATACGCTACAACCATAGGCCCAAGTTCCCGGTGCATCGCCGCCAGGCGATGATACACCTGCGCCACATTCTGCTGCCCGGGCCTGTTAAGAAACACCAGCGTGGCCGCCAGTTCATGGTTGGCCAGAAGAAACTTCAACATGCGCATGCGGTGTTGAGGATTGGAGATAGAGGATAACTGATCAACCAGCCGCCGGGCAAAATCAGCATGGCGCAGCGTCGGCAGGGCATTTCGTGGCATATAGCCAATGACCTGATCCTCCAGACGCCCCAATTTCTTTCGGGCAAGTCCGAATTGACCATTTTCAGCCAGAGCGGCCAAATCTTTTTTGATCTGTTGATCCGTCCATTGAGTTAAATTTATTCGCCTAACAGCGGCTCCGCCACGCGCCTTGCCGCCCATAAGTGCGGCAGCTACCGCGGGCTTGCACTGACTTGCCAGCAGCAATCCGGCGCAACCCAGCACAACAGTCCAAATCGGTTTATGAAAGGTCATTGATATTCTCCATGCCATAAAACTGATCCGTGGGTTATCCCTGCCGCGCCATGAGCTTGCGGCACGAGACTCCCTCCACACTGCTTGGCACATGAACTTTGTTGCTCCGTCGGTCTGCCTGTCCATAGGATTCTGGCGGAACCGCGTAAGTAACGATGGGCCGTTTCCATACAGCCTGCACAGATTTCATTATAATCATTTTCCATGGCGGCAATAAATGGAAAATTCCTGATAGCGGCCTTCCCCGTGCCGGCGGGGCTGATTCTTCTGCCGCTGATTCGCTCCGCGGGCAATGACCCAGCCCATCAGGCATCGGCGGTGGCCGGCTGGATGCTGCTGCTGCTAATGGCACAAAGTGTCAGTGTGATCATCGCAGCCACCCTGTGCCGCGGTTTTCGCACCTGCTTCCTTGCGGGGATGATATCGGCCATCGCAGTGCTGATTCCCGAGACAGTGGGATGCGCCGCAGGCCTGATACCCGCGGCAGTTATCGCGCAAACCGGCGCGGTTTTTATCGCATGGGGCCTGCTTTGTGCGGGATTGGCCAAGCAATTAAGTGCATGGGACCGCGGGGCAGGGGTTACGCTGGCCATCACACTGGCTGTCATGCTGCTTTTTTCACCGGTTATAGCCACACCACTGCTGGTGCTTTTACAGCACCTGAAGCTGCATTGGCCGTGGCTGGCGGACCTTACCGTCAATATTTCCCCCGCCCTGTGGATGATCAATGCACTGGCGACGGGGATGCATTACAACTGGTTTATCTGGTTCCACGCACCGGTGATGTATCAACATGTCGTGCTGGGGCAAAATATCCTCATGCCGAAATTATGCCCCTGGTGGCTGGCATGTACTGCGGCAGGCGTTTCGGGCCTGATACTCATGGCGGGCCGATCCCGACGGCGCGCACCGGACATTACCCGAAAATAATCCCGCGGAACCGCCACTTGTAAAGCACTGGATGATAATCCGGTGGTTAACCCCGTGCCGTCAACCAACCACCGGGTTATCACCACGGTACGCTTTGACGCGACGCCCCCTGAGAAGCTAAAAATCGCAACCCAGCCATTACTCGGACAGGCTCCCAGCGCCTATAATGACGGTCGGAAAATATCCGTGTTGGCTAATTTTGGAGTTAGTTGTGGCAAAAAGCTTTAAAGACCTTACCGAGCAGGAAATTCTGGCCCTGGCAATCGGGCAGGAGGAAGAAGATGGCCGGATTTATGGCGAATTTGCGCATAATCTAAGCAAGACATTTCCCGGCACCGCCAAAATGTTTACCGAAATGCAGGCCGAGGAATCGGAACACCGCCATAAATTAATCGAATTGCACCGGGAAAAATTCGGCGAACACATCCCCCTGATCAAACGCGATGATGTGAAAGGTTTTATTAAGCGCCGCCCGCTTTGGCTGGTGATGAAATCCGGGGTCAATGCCATGCGCCGGCAGGCTGAGATTATGGAACTGGAAAACACGCGATATTATGAAAAGGCCGCCACGCGCGCTACCGATGCCGCCATTCGACAACTACTTATTGACCTCGCGGAAGCCGAACGCAAACATGCCACAGTCGCTGAAACTCTCGAAGCGGAGCATGTCCCCGAATCCGTCAAACATGAAGAGGCGGCGGCGGAGCGCCGACTTTTCGTATTGCAGATCGTCCAGCCCGGACTTGTGGGACTCATCGACGGTTCGATTTCCACCCTGGCACCCGTATTTGCCGCCGCCGTCGCCACACAAGACAGCATGAAGGCCTTTCTGGTGGGCATGGCGGCGTCCGTTGGTGCGGGCATTTCCATGGCCTTCGCGGAGTCGCAATCGGATGACGGCTCTTTATCCGGGCGCGGAAAGCCCCTGATTCGCGGTGCGGTATGCGGATTAATGACCACCGCCGGCGGCATAGGCCATACCCTGCCGTTTTTAATCCCGAATTTTCATCTCGCCATGACTGTGGCGGTTATTGTGGTGATTATCGAGCTGTTTTCCATCAGCTATATACGCCAGCGATATATGGATACGCCCTTTCTCCAAGCCGCATTCACTGGCGTCGTGGGCGGACTGGTGGTGTTTATGGTTGGCGTACTGATTGGCAGCGCGTAATTTGTTCGCGCCGGTGACGCCGACAGCCTTGTAATGTTTTTCCAACCGGCTGTGTGCAGTGAGGCGAAAGCCTCCGCCTAAATTCCGGTTGACGTGTTGGGCTTGATCTGTTGGGCTATTTATTTGCAGGTTGCAAACGGCTATAATAAAGACTAGAAAGTGGGTGACCCCATGGGTTGTTTTATTATTCTTTTCGGATTCTTCTGGCCCCGCGTGGTGCTGGTGTTCCTGTGGCTGTTCTCGACCTATCCTCAACGGGCGTTTCACGGCATGTTGTTTCCGTTGCTGGGATTTATTTTTCTCCCCACGACCACGCTGGGTTATGAATTGGCGATGAACTGGAGTTCCAATGGCCTAACCGGCCTGTGGTGGATTTTGCCCGCAGTAGGATTGCTGCATGATCTGGGGCATCTGGGTTATTCCAGCAACTACCAAAATCGCCGCCGAGCCTGAGCCGGGCCACGAATCCGCTGGGTTTGCGGGCGCTGCGCTCAATGTCCAATGAATAAATTATCGGAGGTTCTGTCACACCGTAGTCAATAGTTGTCGGTCGTCCTCCCAGTACCTCCCCCACCTCGCTGTGCAATCTGCCCGTCGTATCCGTGCCATCGGTGTGGTTCCGTGGTTTCGTTGGTTATTGGCAATCAAACCGTACATGGGACGACCCCGATTTCCCAGCGCAACAGAGTCAGGCTCTCCATGCGCACACAAAGCATACACAACATCCGGTGTTTCACCAGGCCACCCATCGCCAGGCCACGCAAACCGGTCCCGGCGCGGGGCCTGTTGATTTAGTCGCGAAAAACGTGATATCCAATATTTCCCCGGATGTCGCTTCGGGTAAAAATAAAAACACGTCCGATCACACCGGGGTCCCATTTTTTCCAAATGCGGCACACATTGTCCTTCCCCACCGGTTTTTCAGTCTTTTTCGCTCTGGCGTGGGCCTCGGGCGCACCGGCACCAGGGCTTATTCCAGAGCCACACCCCCTTTCCGGGCCGAGACTGCCCGCAGCACTTTCATGAAGCGTACAAGTTTAGCCAAATTGAATGCCGTCACCGCCCATCGCCACTCAGTGCGCACCTTGTCGATTCCACGGAGCACGAACTGACGGAGTTTCATCACATTCTTAATAATACCGAAGGGCGATTCCGCCACCGCCATGCGACGCCGGTAGGCCTCTTGTCCTGCCGGCGTCTGAAGTCGGGCGGCGGCACGTTCTCTTACGGCATCATATTCATCACGGTAAATCCGGCGTTCTCTCTGA
>DAHVEJ010000093.1 GCA_027313145.1 Phycisphaerales bacterium
CACCAATGGCGAAACCGCGCCGCCATTGAATCTCGAAAGCGACATGAACGTAAAATAGAGTAGCGCTGTAGTACTAAAAGACCCTGACCGCAGGCACCCTCTCTGCCCATAACCGTCGCAGAGCCTCCACCTCCCCCGCCACCTGTGGTTCAAGATCGTTTTTTACTCATTGATCATCGGTCACTGGACATTGAGCGAAGCGGCAGCCCGACCGTGGATGCAGCCAATACGCATGGAATGTTTTATCCCAGGGGAATGCATTCAACCACGTAGAAGAGAGCCGGGGACGTGAGGAAATAGCGGATTTGGTGCTGGTCTGAAGCGACCGGTTGCTGAAAAATGCAATTGCGTTGAGAATGATGCTTTGAAGATCGGCATGAGCCGGTGCTGGAATTTTAACCATCCATAAAGGAGTTTGTCATGGCTAATATTACTTTCAAAGGCAGCCCTATTCACACTGTGGGCGACGTTCCAAAGGTGGGCGGGAAGCTCCCGGCTTTTACCTTGACCCAATCGGATTTGAGTTTATTGAAATCCACGGAACTGATGTCAAAGACGGTCATCCTCAACATATTTCCCAGTATTGATACATCGGTTTGCGCCCGATCGGTTCGCCAATTTAATGTCGATGCGGCTGGTCTCGCCAATACCAAGGTCTTGTGTATTTCCGCGGATCTTCCGTTTGCGCAAAACCGCTTTTGCGGGGCTGAGGGAATTAAAAACGTTATGACGCTGTCAACATTCCGCCATCCGGAATTCGGCAATGTCACGGGATTAACTATCGCGGATGGACCTTTGGCCGGCCTGTTGGCGCGCGCGGTGATCGTAGCCGATGGCACCGGAACGATTAAATATGTGCAGTTAGTTCCGGAGATCGGACAAGAACCCGATTACGCCGGGGCCATCGCCGCCGCAAAATAATCATTGGGCGTCGTATTTTTTTCGCACCAGCGGTTGCGTTCCAGCGTATGGATTGCAGTGCGCTGCGCAATGGCGTAACGCCGCGCGAGATATTGCGATACACGATCTGGCCGATTTTATGGAGGCCTTTATTTATGGCCAAGGAAATACATACAACATGGATTCAAACCGCTCCCGGTCGTCGGGCATTTTATGCGCACGGCGTCGGTGCTGCAAAACGTCCGCTGATTGTCGTGGTGTTTGAAGTTTTCGGGCTTAACGAACATTTTCAGTCCGTTGCGACGCAGCTTGCACAAAATGGCTATTGTGCGGTTGTACCGGATTTATTTGACGGCAAAGTATTCAGCTATACCGATATTCAAGGGGCCATGGACACCGCCAAAAATCTTGATTCCGGCGTTATTATTGAGCACATTACCCAAAGCATCGACCACCTCACGAATCAACCGGAAGTGGACACCTCGCGATGCGGCATTATCGGCTTTTGCATGGGCGGGCGGATCAGCTTTATGGCCGCATGTAAACTCGGTACACGAATTAAGTCCGCGGTGTGCTTTTATGGTGGCTCGATTGCCCCGGTAGCACCCGATCGCATGGGGCGCACGAGCCTGCTTATGGAGGAAAATCTCAGCAACCTCACCGCCCCACTATTTCTCGCCTACGGCAGCCAGGATACCCACATTCCCCCTGAAGAACACGCGCGCATCGTGGAAGCGCTTGGCCGACATAAGAAACGCTATACCTTGGCGCTCTTTGACGGTCCACATGCCTTCGCCAGCGATCGCAGAGAGTCTTATCGCGCAGAAGCGGCCAAGCAAGCATGGAAAATGGCGTATGAGCACTTTGAAATGTTATAGGAACGGCAACCATTCATGAAGATGCGGTCGAGCCGGCTAAGAAGCCCCTATCCCAATCCAGCCTGCCCGTTGAATCGTAAACTTCAACGCCATTTGCCTTTGCCAGCCCATCTTTTACCAGTTGATTGCAATTGGAAATTGGGCTAAAATTACAATTGTAATGGAGCACGGTTTCTGATGATTTCCACGACTTTAGCACATGATTTGGATATCCCTTCCGGCGTCAGTCGCTTAGTGAAACACCATTTGCGTCTCAAGGATGAACCCCTGCTCATGGCTATAGTATTCAAGCCCCGGCGGGCAAAATCGGATATTGTCCTGTTTGAGGTTATAGAGAATTTTGGTGCCGGAGCAGTTGATGCTGATCACGAACTATTTGAAGTCAATCTGGGCACCAATTCCGGAGTGGAACTCGATCCTGGACAGAGACTCCGCCTGGTGCTTACCAACCCCTATGAATTTCGGCAAGCTGTCAGAGATCGGTGGTCAGGTATTCAAGATTTGACCAAGGCTATTGATCGCGGAGATTTTAAAGTGTTACATTGCCCTCGTAACCAAGCCAAACTTCGAGCATTGATAAATGCTTGATCCCGCCGCTCATCTGTGGTTGTCACAGGCACATTCTGATTTCTGCGCGGCGAAGCGTGTCTATCAGGCTGAAGACGACAGCACCTATTGCCAGGCAATCGCTAAGTACCAACAGGTGGTTGAAAAGTCTGTTAAAGCCTTGGCAGCAGGTCTGCACCATGCCAAAATCACCCAGATATCCACCACCCATTATTACAAGCATGACGTGGGCCGCTTGGCGCAAGCCATTCGGCACTCGGTTGACCCCAAGAACCTTGGCGATATCCATGATAAGATAGCCAAATTATTCAATGCGTACTATCGTGAAGAAATCAGAATCCTTTCCAGTTTTGCGCCGCGCAGACCACCACCCGGAGCACCTCACCCGCGGAACACAGAATATCCATTCCAAGACCGGAACGGGGACTGGACCGCGCCAGCGAAACCGAAGTCTTTCACTTCCCAAGAGGTGATTCGGTTCAATAATTTAGCCGATCAAATCTGGAAACAATGTAACAAAATTATCTCGGCGCTGCCGAGGCTCAGTCAAAACTGAATCTCAAAGTCGGTCGCACTCTTTTGGGCCGCGCATATCTGCTTTTATGGCGCACTGCCTTTCATATCCGCCGATTCGTTGTTGACGGCGATTTTCATCGGGATTTTCGACATGGCTCGCCAATCCAGGTGGCATTTCCAGTTGCGGTCATCGCGTTCGGGGTAATCTGTACGGTAATGCACACCGCGCGTTTCCTGCCGCACTCCCGCCGCCGCCGAAATCAGACGGGACATTTGCAGCATATTCTGCAACTCCCACCCCGCGGGCTTATCAAATACTTTGTCCAGAAGGTAGTGGGACCAAAACTCAATAATTTCCAATGCCTCATCCAGGCGGGGTCCGACACGTTCAATTCCAACATTACGCCACATTAATGATCGCAAGGATCCGAAGACATCCTGAATGTCGAATTCGGTACGTTCGCTAGGCGCAATTTCCGCGGCCACGATTGGAACTTCCAGAGAGCGGCTGTGCCCGGCCAGCGCGGCCGCCGCATCCTCACCCGCTCGCTTACCAAAGACCAATGCCTCGATAAGCGAATTACTGGCAAGGCGATTGGCCCCATGCAGCCCGGTGTATGCGGCTTCCCCAATGGCGTATAAGTTTTCAACGTCCGTGCGCCCCAGCAGGTCGCACGCGACCCCGCCCACCATGTAATGGGCACTGGGGTGCACGGGTATGGGTTGACGTGAGGGATTAATGCCAAACTGCATGCACACCTGGTAAATGCCCGGAAAGCGCAACTTGAACGCGGCTTCGCTGATGTGCCGGCAATCAAGAAAGACATGCGTTGTGCGGGTTTTGGCCATTTGCGCCATGATGCTGCGCGAAACCACATCGCGCGGGGCCAAGTCCGCCTGCGGGTGATAATCCGGCATAAAACGATAGCCGGCCCTGTCAATCAGCTTCGCTCCTTCGCCGCGCACGGCCTCACTGACCAGCGATCGCGCCGAACCGGCAATGTAAATGGTTGTGGGATGGAACTGAACCATTTCCATATCTCTAAGCGTCGCCCCCGCGCGCCAGGCCATGGCGTGTCCATCCGCGGTGGCAATGGAGGGATTGGTTGTTTCCCGATATAAAGCGCCCGCTCCGCCGCTGGCCAGAAGAGTTTTGCGACCGAACATGACGAATAATCCGCGCTGCTGATTCCACGCCAAAGCGCCCAAAACACGATTCTCCTGGGTCACCAAATCCAGAACAAACGTATGCTCAAGTATCGACACCTGCTCATAACTGCGGACCACTCCCATGAGGCAGTTGGCCAGTTCCCGGCCGGTGGCATCGCCCAGGGCGTGGACAATCCGCGCAAAGGAATGCCCGCCCTCACGCCCAAAGGCCAATCGGCCGTCGGTTTCGCGGTCAAAGTTTGTTCCCCAGCGTATCAACTCTTCGATGCGCGCGGGACCTTCCCGTACCACCGTTTCCACAGCCGGTCGGTCACCCAATCCGCACGCCACGGTCAGCGTATCTTCAATATGGCTCTGAAAACTGTCATCCGCCTGCATTACACTGGCAATGCCGCCTTGCGCATAATAGGTGTTTGATTCCGACAACTGATGTTTGGACACTACCAGAACATCCAGGGATTCCGCCGCAGCCGCAGCAGCCGCCCGCAAGCCGGCCACACCCCCGCCAATGATTAATATATCGGTGTGTATTTGCGGCAGACGTTTGGTCTTAAAGGGCAGCAGATACCGGCGGTTCATTCCAATACTCCTCATGATGGTGACGGCCGCAACGGGACGATTATACCGGACATCCGATTCATGTTGGTTTGGAAGCGCCCCGGATTTTTTAAATTTACCGCGTCTGCCGGCTTTGTCAGGTCAGGCCCGGGTGATTTTGCCGCGACCGGCGCGGATACCGGCGGTGGCGTTGCGCGTATCTACAATACATCGGGCGTGCTGTACAATAAATTTCCAATCATAAACGGTGTGATCCGTTGCAATCAACACCAGATCATATTTCTCAAGATTTTTCGCCGTAAGCGCAATGGACTTCATTTTCAGATCATGCTGCCGCTGCGGATGGGTTCGGGGGATGAACGGATCATTGTAATCAACGCGTGCGCCGCGGCTTTTGAGTTGTTCAATAAGCACAACGGAAGGCGATTCACGGAGGTCATCAACATCTTTTTTATACGCCAGGCCAAGCACTAAAATTCTTGATCCGCGAATGGCCCGACCGACATTATTAAGCGCCTCGGCTACCTTGCCAATCACGTGATACGGCATGGCGGTATTTAACTCGCCGGCCAATTCGATAAAGCGCGCCGTGACATCATACTGTTTGGCTTTCCAGCTCAAATAAAACGGATCAATGGGAATGCAGTGGCCGCCGAGTCCAGGACCCGGATAAAACGCCTGGAACCCAAAGGGTTTGGTTTTGGCGGCGGCAATAACTTTCCAGACATCAATACCCATGCGGTCAAGAATTATTTTCAGTTCATTGATCAGGGCGATGTTGATGCAGCGGTAGCAGTTTTCCAGTATTTTTCCAGCCTCAGCAATTTCACAGCTTTCGACCGGCACCACGGTTTTAACGGCCTGACCGTATAAAGCACATGCCGCTTTCAGGGCGGAAGCATCCATACCGCCGACAACTTTGGGAATATCAGCCGTGTGAAAATCCTTGCGGCCCGGATCTTCGCGTTCCGGGGAATAGGCCAGAAGAAAATCCTTACCGGATTTTAAGCCCCCGGCTTCAAGCACCGGCAACACAACTTCGCGTGTGGTGCCCGGATAGGTGGTTGATTCGAGAATAATTAATTGTCCTGGACGCAAATATGCGCTGATTTTCTCTGCGGTTCCGGAGACATACTGCATATCAGGCTCGCGATTGACGGTAAGCGGGGTGGGAACACAAATAATCAGAGCATCACATTGGGCCATGCGGGAGAAATCAATGGTGGGCGCAAAATGCCCGGCCCGCACAAGGTCGCGAATGGTCTGCGGGGGAATATGCCGAATATAACTTTTACCGGATTCCAACATCCGAACTTTGGCTTCATCTATGTCAAAACCAATCGTGGTAAAACCGGAATCGGAAAAGGCTTTTACCAGCGGCAGCCCAACATAACCCAGCCCAATGACGCCCACCACCGCTTTTTTAGCTTCAATGCGTTGAACCAGTTCGGTAACAGACCAAGTGGTATTTTTCATCCGGATTTCCAAATTTAAGGTTATTTATGAGTATGGACGGTCATAGGAACAACATGTTCGACAGCCTGTCGGACCCGGGGCGTTCCAGCAGAAGGCTCATGACGGGCCAGATACAGCAATCCGAGCAGCACCAGCAATCCAACAACAATTTCAACCGGGTAGTTCGTATCCATAATGACCCATCACCTCATAGCTGTGACTTTCAAATTACCCGCTGACTTCCGCCGGCGATGACCATCAACTTGGCGGCGCAGAGTGCATTTGCGCACCCTGAAAAAGCCAGCAGATAACAAGCAGCGGCACGCCAATACACAGCATGGCGTCGGCAAGATTAAATATCCATGGCCAATAGTGCAAAAGGATAAAGTCCCGCACTTTGCCGCCGTTGAAAGCACGATCATACAAATTACCCATTGCTCCCGCCAGAATCAGTCCCAGCGCGATATGCATCACCCATTGGCGGCGTTGCGTGTTCATGAAAACGTAGACAACAAAACCAATCGCGATCAAGCTGATGAGAATAAACAGCGGAGCCAACCCTGGCCCGACGCCGAAAACCGCGCCCGGATTTAACGTGGTGCGCAGTTGCAGGACGTCCGGAATCAGCACCACATGATGTGCATCCGGTCCGTAACCAAGCCAAGCGAAGGCCAGATGCTTGGTCCACAAGTCTGCGGTCAGGCCGCAGCCGGCAATAAGCACAAAGCGTGCCCAGGCAATCGGAGATGATTTCGCCAGGGTGATTACCGTATTGGCGTGGGGAAGCGGCGGAGAGCCAGACTGTTCCGGCAGGTGGGAAACCGAGCTGATTGGTTGATTCATGATGCCGTCCAGCCGAAACATTTCAGTCGATAAATGAATCTGTTATTCGTCTTCTTCATCAGAGATTTCAACGGTCGCGTTCTCATGGCCATTACGCGGCAACATTCCGCTTTCCAGCATTCGCGCATATTCAATGCAGTATTTGGCCCACGGCTTGGCTTCCAACCGCGCTTTGCCGATGGGTTTTCCGGTTGCGACGCATACGCCAAACGTGCCATTCTCTATCCGGGCGATGGCTTCTTGAATTTCTTTCAGCAGTTCCCGTTCGCTTTCAATAAGGCCAAGCGTAAATTCCTGCTCAAAATTGTCGGTTCCAACATCGGCCATGTGCATGGGACTGCTGGAATGATTGTCCTGATTTCGAAAGGCTTCGCTTTCCATCGATCCGACATCACCCAGAATTTCCCGACGCTTTTCCAGCAGCAGCGTGCGGAAATTCTCCAAATCGGCTTTTGAAAGTTTGGCCGCCGGGATTTTTGCAACTCCAGAGTCTCTGCGGATGGAGCCATTGCTAGAATGGGCATTGCCGTTAATCGCCTTGCCATTCATGGGCTGGGACCGCCGGCCATCAGGGATACTACGACTTTTTGTCGTCCGTGACGGCTCAGGCCGGGATGCGGCTTTGCCTACACGAACAACTTTGTACGCGGCAGCTTTGCTCAGCGCTTTCACCGAACTATTGGCGACCGCTTTCTTTTGCGTGCCGCTTATTTTGGTCGCCAACTTGGTCTTGGCCTTTAATTTCACTTTTTTGATAGCGGCCTTGCGGACCGGTTTTGCCGGTTTTGCTTTGATCACTTTCTTAGCGGACATGTACACTCCATCAACTGCCGAAAAACCAACTCTTCGCCCCTCTTATTCTTCACTATCGCGGAAGCTTTCCGCGCAAAGTGCCAAGATTCATTACGATATCGGCTCAATGCCCTTAAGTCAATCGAAACCTTTTACATTTTACATTTTTTCGCGAAAAGTGAGTTTTTGGCCTGATTCACGACACTTTGTGCTGTTACGTGACCGCCTGTTCGCAGATCCGTTTCGTTAGCGCGAAAATGGCCGGAGTACCCCAATGACGACACCTTGAATGGTCACATCGGAATCTACGTATATGGGATCCATGGATTTATTGGCGGGCTGTAATCGAACACGATTCTTTTCGCGATAAATGCGCTTCAGCGTGGCTGCCCCGTCCGCGAGAAGCGCTACAACGGTTTCCCCGTCACGCGCACTGGAGCGCTGTTCAACGATGACCAGATCACCGTCGGCAATATGGTCCTCTATCATGGAATCGCCGCGCACGCGCAGAGCGAACGTGCCAAATCGCGATGAAAACATATCTCCAAGGCTGATTGTGTCGGGATTCTCCACCGCTTCGATCGGATACCCCGCCGCGATGGAACCGGCCAGCGGAAAGTCCGTCGCCCGACTGTGTTGATTCCATGGTTCAGGCAGCTTCACTGCCGGATGCACAGTCAAAGAGCGTGCCTTGTGCGGTTCGCGATGGATGAGTTTTTTTCGTTCCAAGGCCTGAACGTGCTCGAACACGGTGACCTTGGACACGCCGAGTTGATCGGCCAGTTCCTGCATCGTCGGCGAAAAGCCCTGTCGAAGTCGAAAGTCGCGGATAGCGGTAAGAATCGCCAGTTGTTTCGGCGTTGGTGTCATGTGAGTTCTCCATATAAAGAGATGGACCGGTTTCCTGCGGATCGGCACCGGGCATCCGCGGAGATTTTATATTTCCCGGCGATCCCATGTGCATTGGAATTGTGGCCAGTACAGACTTCGGAAATATGCCATTTTTCCGTGCTTGCCCGGAAGCGGTTTGGGCGGGCGCTGCCCATGCGGACTTGGCCCAAGGTGAATATTGGCTCTTCTGCCCACAGGCGGGGCATGGATCGAGCAAGTCGGGCCGCGATTCGATGCGATAGCTGCGACCCGGGTGAACGCCCAGAAAAACGTCCCGCAATTCTCGAAACAGCAGTTTCAAGGGTGACAATATCTGATCGCTGGTGATGTCCGTTTCTTCCAACCCCTGCGGTCGGTATTGATGGGGGAACCAGTCCACAATATATTCCCCGCCGGGACCAAGACTGCATAGCGGAACTTCCATCTGGCGCAACGGCTTGGCAATTACAAGATCGCCGTTCGCCCGAAGTTTTCCGGTATCGATACGATAAATTTCCATCGGGTTCCGGTTGCGGCCAGGCAACCCCGCGACGGGCGTTGACTTCCTGCGGCCGCCAATATTCTCCCCAATAATTCCCGATATTTTCCGCTTCAAGATGTTGGTAATCATGCGATTGGACTCCTTTCCAATTTGCGTTCAAGTTTGCGTTCAAGGCGGAACCTGCCATTGAGAAGGCCGCCGACTGGCTCAAAGCACCCATCCTGGTGCTCTGCTGTATACTATGTCGGAACATTACGACCTCTTCCTTGAGAAAATCCGTAAGGCATCTGTTTGGATACTATACAGAACATTTTACGAACGTCCAGTCCCAAGCTGATTTTTTTTATAAACCCTTGGAATTGCGGTTCCGTCAAGTTCTATCTATTTTCCATGTATTCAGGTGATAGTGTGCCTTGTGGTGCCAATGGATATGAAGTAATTTTCCATTTACGAAATTATCGTTTTGCGAAATAAGTGATGCGATGTTATCCTAATTTTCTTGGAAAACGGTAAAACGTAGCTTCGAGTAGAAAGAATTATAAAATTTAAACATCAATTATTGAAACTTTTCTTCTGTGCCGAAGTATAATGATGAAGGGTGAGACTGATAACAGAAAAGAGGAGTCCATTATGAAACTGACAAATGCAAAAGTAATGGCCAACCAGCGAACCGCCGGGGGCGAAAATCTGCGGCAACACCCCATGCGAGCTTTGCACAGACCGATAAGCTTGAGTTGCATGCTGATGCTCGCGGCGATTTTCGCGATTTCAGTTGGTGGCGGTGCGCAGCAGGCTCCAGCCCAGGTCATGGTCCAGACCGGCAATGCTCTGGATGCGAATAATCAAGTCGGTTCCGGCGGCAGCAATTCGCCGATTCCGGGGTATGTGCCGATGAACCCTAACGCCGTGGGCTACGCCAACTCCAATACGGGTATGTATAACTCTGTTCCGCGGGTGAATTACCAGGTGGTGCCGGTGCCAATACCGGGCGGAGGCACAAGCTATGCCCGTATTCCGCAGCTCGGGCAATCATCTTTTGGCACCAATATCGCGCCATCGGCGGTGCCGCTGTATAACGTCAATGCCATCAGTTCCGGCGTGCCAAGTACGACGGTGAATTCCGCCTTGGGTTCGCAGGGGCTTATGAGTTCTCAAGGAGCTTTAGTTCAAACCCCTGTCGGCATGGGTGGTAATCCGTATTCGCCTTACGCCGTCAACGGACAAGCCTATACGAATCCGGCATATATGTCGCCGTACAACAGTCAGAACCCGGCGGCGCTGATGCCGGGGACCGGCGTTTCGGCCTACACCGCTCCCGGTGCCGCGGCGGTGCCAATGGGGACAACCACGGGGGTGGTCGGACAAATCAGTCCTTTGTTTGGTTTACGGCAAGTCAGCGTGCAACAGCCGATTTCCGGCCAACTGACAAATCCGTTTGGTTTGCCATCGCAAAACAATAAAGTATCTGGTTCAGAAAGCCAATCGCAAAGCGGCAATTCGTTTAACAGTCTGACGCCTATTAATGTTGGCACAAGTCAGGCCACCAAGGCGCAGGCAATTAATGGAAACGTGAACCATGTCAATAACAGCCGTCCAACGGGCGAGGCAATTAATGGTTCCGTTAATAATGGCAACCAACCCGGCAAAATCAATGGCGGCGGACTGTATCAGCAATTGCTTACCGAATTGGCGGGCGGCAAAGCCGCCAGCATTACCGCACCAGGCCTGCCCGGTAAACCGGCCATGACCCAGACCGACTTAACGCCTCGATCCAATCATGCCACATTAACCATTGATCCAATTACCGGCTTGCCGATTGCCCCGATTACCTCTAAACGGCTCATTGGGGTATCCAACGGATCCGGACCCGGCACAGCGGTTGATACCGGCACTGGCGCAATGAGCACAATCGTGCCGTTCGGGATAGGGACCAATGGCAATATTTCCAATACGCTGACAAACCAATTGCAGGCAGGGCAGAGTCTGGCCACGCTGAATTCGCTGGCCGGCGGAACGCCGGGGAATTTTGGTCAGTTGATGCGCCAAGCTGAAGCGGATCAGAAAACCGGCCGCTTTGTATCCGCGATTGAAAATTATCAAAGCGCTATCCAATTGCAGCCCGGCAATGCCCTGCCGCTGGTTGGACAAGCCAATGTCGAACTGGCCGCGGGCCTTTATCAAAGTGCCGCTTATAATCTGAAGTTTGTCTTCAGCCGCCATCCGGAATTAACCGCTTTGCGCTACGACCTAAAAGCTCTATTACCTGCTACCTCCCTTCATGCGTCCCATAGACAATTGCGGCGGATGGTCACACAGAAAAGCGATCTTGCGGCATTTTTACTGGCTTACATCGATTATCAAACCGGTCGCAATGCGGAACTCAAATCCACGCTTAATCAGTGGGCCCAGTGGAAAAACTGCGGCCCGTGGCCTACGATCCTTCAGAAGGCGTGGATAAAGTCCGCTAACGCCAAGGGCGGAGGCCCAGCAAAAGCGGAGAAACCGTGACGCAATTTGACATCTCCCAAACGTCAGCTTTAAGCGACCCGAACGCCGCCCGGGAGATTCTGCGCCCTGATCTTAATCCCGTTGTTGCTTCAAGCGTGGCAGCCGGGGTTGAGGCGTCGACACGTCTTACCGATTACATCGATGCGGCCACACTGCAGGATATTCAGGATTCCCTGGCGTCGGTAGCCCGGGTCAAGGCAACAATACTGGATTCGCAGGGCGTCCCGCTGACGCACACGACCGTCAGTAAGCGTTTTCAGACGCGCTCGGCCGCCATCGCCGCGTCGCACAGTGCCAAGGGAGACACCGCCCTGGATCAACCATTCTCCGCCCCGATCGTGGTGCGCGGGCAACGTCTGGGCAGCATTGTCATTGAACCCGCCAAAGCCACGCCCGTGCGCACCGCCGCCATTAATGAACTGGCCACCAAACTGCAACTTCCCCCCGCGCAGGTCCGCACCGTTGTTGACGCTCTTAATCAGGAAGCACTGGTCCAGCGGACGGCGGGTGTCCAATTCTTATATCTTCTGGCCAATGCCATCTCACGCCTGTGCGAGCAGGAAATTCAGTTGCGCCGCCGAATCGTGGAGTTATCCACACTATTCAACATCTCCAATATGCTTACTGAAGCCCGCGGCCTCCAACAAACCCTGGACCGCGTGACATTCAGCGTCACTGAGGCACTGAATGTAAAAGCCTGCTCACTGCGACTGCTTGATGACCAGCGCGATGAAATGGTTATTAAGAGCGTTTACAATCTTTCAGAAGCTTACCTGCATAAAGGCCCCATCATGTTGCGCCAAAGCGGCATTGACCGCGAGGCTCTGGAAGGCAAGGTCGTCTACATTCCCGATATCGCTACTGATCAGCGAATCATCTACCGCGATGACGGTCGCCGGGAAGGCATTGTTTCCGTCCTCTGCACCGCCTTGATTTATAAAGATCGCCCCATCGGCGTATTGCGGGTCTATTCCGCGGAGCGCAAGGAATTTTCAGATTTTGAAGTTAAGCTTCTGCAATCCATTTCGGGTCAGGCCGCCGCCGCCATTGAAAACGCCCGGCTGCAACAGGAAACCGTGGAAAAAGAACGCCTGCAGCGGCAAGTTCAGATTGCCGCCGAGGTTCAGCGCCGAATGATTCCCGCCGGAGCGCCGGTTGTGCCGGGGTTCGATATTGCGGCACTGTACGCGCCATGCTTTGAACTCGGTGGAGATTTTTACGACTTCATCGAATTTGGAACCTCCACGCTGGGCATTGCGGTTGCGGATGTGGTGGGCAAGGGACTGCCCGCTTCGCTGTTAATGGCCTCCGTTCGGGCTGCCATCCGCGCCTATGCCAATGATATTTACGACCTCGACGAAATTATCGCCCGTGTGAACCGGGCCATGGTAGCCGACACGCGCAGCAACGAATTTATTACCCTCTGGTACGGCACATTAAACTACGCCCGGCGGCAACTGACCTACTGCGCGGCGGGCCATGATCCCGCCCTGCTGGTCCGCGATGGTAAAATCCAGGAACTCTCCGCAGGCGGAATGGTACTGGGTGTGGACCCGTCGGAACGCTATATAAAAGAAGTATTGCAGTTACAGCCCGGCGATCTGATTTTTATTTACACCGATGGCCTAAGCGACGCCGTGAGTTTCAGCGGAGAAAAATTTGGCAAAGCCCGCGTGCGTGAAACTCTGCTACGCCACAAAGACTCAACCGCCGAGCAGATTTGCCAGAACATGATCTGGGAAACCCGCCGCTTCGTAGGCCTGAATCGCCGCACCGACGACACCACCATGGTAGCCCTTCGCGTCACGCAGTGACAGTGTGGAAGCCCGCAACCTGGGGCACCTCACTTCTCATGCGGCGCGCCAGAGGGCGGCAATAACAGGCTCGACAGGAGTCGCCGGGCGCGGGGGCCATGGCGCGGGATAAAGTTACAGATATCCGCGTCACGTACGACGCATGTCATCCTTTTTTTGTTCAACGGCCTTCGCCAGACGCATGAACGAGTAGGGATCCACGATTTCCAGGCGGTGTCCGAGGCGGGAATTTTTCAATAGGGCAAAAAGTTGTTTATGCCAAGATGGGGTGCGCAAAATGGTCCGATAGATTCTAAATTGGGCCGATTTCTCCGCAGTCTGCCGCAGGATCATACGCGCTGCCGCTTGAACTGAATCAGGGAGATCGGCGTACATACGAATAAACGGAACCTGATCAAAGAGCGACAACGTCGGAACTTTTTGCGCTACCACCCCATCGGGGGAAAACCGCGTGTAGGCCGCTTTCACCTGATCATTCATTGCCGGGGCATCGCCGTCAATAATAAATCCGGTTAATTGAATATCCCACAGGCGGTAATATTTCTCACAATGAACACGCCAGGCCTCAATTCCGGAAGGCAAACCTGAAAACTTGCGAGGGGGTTGCAGCGCACCGGGATTTAAATATCCGGCCCCGGAATCGCCGGTGATGAAGTGATCATTGAGGGTTTTTGTATCCCGCGCGTAGACCATGCCTGGCGCGAATCGATCAGAAAGATTTGGATCAAAGGCCCAGCCCAGCGGTATCGTGCCGCGCGCCGGATCGGTCCACATGACGGGAAGCATTTGATACAGCCACGCCGCCGAGTCATAATCTCCCACATAAATGGTGACAAACGCTTTATCAGCCACCCGCCCCTGCGGATTCATCAGGCCCCGGCGCTGGAGATCCCGCGCTGTTGGAAATTGTTGACGGTAGCGCCGTCGCAGCGGGTAATGCTGATACAGCGAGGCATTGGCCATCGCGGAACACCCCAGAGCGTCGGCATCCATATACCCGTTGAAACAGGAGACGATATAGGCATATTCCCATTCCGATGCCACACCGCCGTGTTTTCCGCCGGCACCCTTGTAATTGGTATACTTTTTGTTCCACGGGATAAATCCGCCGATGTGGATCATCCGCCGCCCGTTTAACTGCGTCCATGCGGATCGCAAGATAGCTCGTAGTGTGCGTTGATCCGTGCCCAAGGGCTGGTGCGGATCATCGATGGGGGTTTCATCCGCCCAGGGAGAAAGATCAAAGAAAAAGCCGCGATGGGCAATGAAATAATCGTGATTGCATAAGGTATTATTGGGGATATAACCCGAAGGCTTTTGCAGCCAATACGCGTCGATGTAGTAGCCCATTTTTGCGGCGTTACACCGTCCGGTATCGAGAAAAAGCTCCTTGGCCCAGATATAGGCATCGCATTTGGCACTGCGCGTGGAAGCCGTGCCGGTACCGGGAATAATTCCGCGTCCCGTGAACAGCGGAGTCCCATCAGGATGAATAAGCCAGCGGCGCACTGGAAATCGTGGTCCGTGGAGATCCCATGTCAGAAAGTGAAACAGCGAATCCGGTGATGGATCAAATCGAATGGGTAGCAAGTCCTCAACACCCGCCACCGTTGATGCGACATTGGAAGTGGACGGAACATGTTGATCATACACCACCAGCCCCTGCACCAGATGGCGATAATCCATGATCAATTCCCGCACATTCCTGACCATGCGAGTCTGGGCGCGGCCTAACCAGTTGTCGCTCCGCCGCATCCAGCGAAGCCAGAAGCGATCAATACCGCCGGTTTGCCCGCCAACAAAAAACTGGTAAATATTAGCTGAACGCCGATTGGCCAAGCCCTGCAGTGCGGCCAGGACGTGGGCTTGATCCCATATTTCATGTAATTGCCGCTGATTGGACCGATCCAACTTCAAGATGGAAGTCATATTGATAATGGATAGGCCGGTGGCGGATAATCCGCGCGATTTCGCGTTGTCAGCACCCGCCGCAACGCCCGCCACGATGCCACCCAACAGGCTTGCACGTTGCATGAAGTTACGTCGGTTGATGGCCGGGTGATCAGACATTTTTTTTATTCCGCTTCACAAGCAGCCGCGGTACAGCGCGACCCTGGTAAACATTGGTACACAAGCGAACGGCGCTGCCACAAGGCTACACGCCTAATTTTCGGTTCCTGAGGACTTATCCGGTGCCGGCGGTGGAGTTAACAGCGCCACATGCAGCGGCTTATAGTAGTAATGGAAGCCACTATAAAGGGGGCGCTTATAGGCACCATTAAGTCCATTAAGATGCGATGAGTCCCAGTTATGGTCATTGCCGGCGTAAATGCCGCCATGCCAGTTGGCTCCCCAAAAATGCCCCTGTGCCGTGGCCAGCAAATCACCTTTCACCAGAACATTGGGATTAGTAAAGCGGATCCAATTCGGATCGGGATAATCGTTCACGGGAAGACCGCCGGAAATACTTAGCCACCGCTTCGGGTTATACGGATGCGGATAAAAATCTTCACGATGAGGTGATCCATCGGCGAGGATGGCATTCCAGACTTGTCGACAATAGCCGTAGCAATCACCAATCCCATTAAAACGGTAAGGCCGGTTCCATGGCGCAATTCCGGCACATCGGAGCATGACCATGTTTTGCAGTACCACGCCACTGATGCCGGATTTGATCAGCCGATGGATCCGTTGCTGAATAGTAATTGCGGATGTCTGCCGCACCGGCGGTGTGACGGCGCAGCCGACAAACAGGATCATCGCGGCCAAGGCAACGCACACGGCCGCTGCAGGAAATAAACCCACCCCAGATCGGGGCACCGTTGACTTTTTCATGTAACACTTTTTCCTTGATTTCACAATTGAATGTCTCCACTACGGTTTCTCCCGCAGCACGCCGTGTCGTGTGTCAGTTCTGTACAGCTTTTACCTGAGGCCCTGCGACGGCGAAGTGAAATCAGTGCGGCCAAACCCGCGCCCAATAGCGCCAACGATGCCGGCTCGGGCACCGCTGTGGCAATGACATCCAGTGATCGGTTGGCGCTATTGTCACTTAGCAGATAATTAAATCCGGACGGTCCGGTGATCGTCCAGGATGTTAAATCGACTGCATTGGCCAGCGTGTTGAAGTCAATCAGATGGTACGTGCCGGCTGTGGGTGTACCGCTAAGCGCCACGCTGTCACCGTCGCTCAAGGTGAATATATCACCGATGGATAGGGAACTGCTGGATGTGCCGGAAAGATAAAAGTTAAATGTCGCGGTCTGGCCGTCCATATTCAGTCCCGCAGCCAGCGTCAGTTTTCCGGTCGTAGGGGAGAACGTGCTGAAGTTGTTGATCAGTTTACCACCGCCGGTAACAAATCCTCCGCTTCCGGTAACCGTTACCGGCCCGCTGACCGTTCCCTCCCCGGCAATGCCACCATGGATACCCGCCGGTTGCAAGCCATTGTTGCCGCTACCTGCGCCGTCTAGTGTTACGGCTCCGGTGCCCGTGCTAGCCCCGGCTGAGACCATCAGCGTGGCTCCACCGGTTACATACATCCCCCCCCGCCAGTTGGCGTTGTTGCTGGTGACATCATCGTAACCCCCGGCATTGCTGAAAACCATGCCATTGGTATAGCCCGTCGGGGTGCCCGCAGCGTCCGAGATCGTTCCACTGATAATCAGATTGCCCGGTACTTTATTGATATGACTGTCCCAAACGGCAATAAGATCATTAAAACCAAAACGCGTCACCTGGGTTTGACTGTCATTAAACGTAATGTTGCCGCCCAAAACTATGTTGCCCGGACCGGCATAAATACTGTTGG
>DAHVEJ010000094.1 GCA_027313145.1 Phycisphaerales bacterium
CCTTCCTTCCTTGGAAAGGATATAGTATACACCGGCGAATCTCGCATTGCAATGTTATTTTGGAATCACACTACTAGCCGTTGTCGGCTATCACCGCTTGAGGACACCTTCAGATGACTTAGCGCAAATGTCGTGTAGGAAAGTCCAAAGCCAAAGGGGAACAGTGGACGAATATGTTTGTAATCGTACCAGCGATATCCAACGTGAATGCCTTCCACAAATTTGCACTGTGCACCCACGCCGCTGGGGAAGCCTGCATAAGCCGGCTCGGCCTGCCAGCGATGATTAAACACGCCCGGATAACCCGGAAAATGATGGTAGGCCGCTTCATTGCGCCAATACCGGCTGAAGGTGTCCGGTAAATGACCACAGGGATCAATTTGTCCAAAAATGATTTTGGCGATAGAGATATTTCCGGTTTGGCCGGGATACCATCCCCATAACAGGCCCGCCACATGATGGACCCATTTTTCCGTGCCCACGCCGGCCCCGGCATAGACCACGGCGATAGTATGCGGGTTCATCATCGCGGCATCCCGTAGATATTCATTTTGCGGCCCAGTAAGGTTGTATGGGCGGTCCGCCTGCTCCCGCTGAATGGTCTGATTGAATCCCATGCAGGCGATCACCGCATTGGCGCGACGAATCAGGTTTTTCTCGGGCGGCGTGAAAAGATGAACCTTTTTCCGCGGTAGCCAGCCAAAGCCAATGACGGCGGGCTTATTGGCAAAACTGCGATACACCACACGCACCTGATATGTTTCTCCGCCATGCAGGCGCACGGTGGTTAACGCCCCCCTGAGCGGATGTGCGGGGTTTTGCCAGAACGGCAGCCACAAATCAATGATCCGTCGACCATCAAGATAAACTTCGCCCGATCCATTAACCGCGCAGATAAAACTGTATTTCCCGTCGGTCGTTGGGTGAATCGCCGCTTTCCATATCACGCTGATGGGGGCTTTACCAAGGGTGGCCTGGTTGCTTGCCGCGGTAATCGCCTTCATTAAATTGACAGAGCGAGCATTGTCTGCGGCAACTGATTTGCCGTTAAATTCTGAAGTCGCATCCAGAGAAATATTCCGCTGGGTAACCTGCGTCGGCTTTCCGCCAAAACCACCATTGGCAAAGTAATCAGCCACCACGCCCGGCTTGCCAACGGGCGTGGTCAAAATCCCCTGACCCCAATATTGCTTATACGTGTCGTTCCATGGCACGGCTGCAAGATGTACCCCCGGTCCGGCTACTTGTTTTACCGCATTCATAAGTGTCAGCGGTGCTACAGCCGGTGTAACGTGGGAACTTCCGCCGCCACCTGTGACAACCCGCGTGGCCCATGGCCCAATAAACACGACGTTGAGCCGCCGTGCCGGATTGAGAGGCAAAATATGATTATGGTTTTTCAATAATACTGTACCTTCCGCCGCCACCCGATTTACCACAGCGGCGTCCGAGGTGGTATTAGCGGGGCGATGTTTGAAGGGATTGTGCGGATCATTAAAGCCCATGGCCACAAGTAAGCGAAGAATTTCATGCACCCGTTGATTGATCAAGGCGATAGATATCTTGTGCTGATTCAAAAGGCTTATGATCTTGGGTAATGCATAGGCGTGCGCGGTCGGCATTTCCAGGTTCAGTCCCGCGTTCAGGCTGTGGAGCGTGTTATACACCCCACACCAGTCCGTCATGACCATTCCCTTAAATCCCCAGTGCTTGCGCAATACCGTCGTGAGATCAAATGCGCTGGCTCCGGCGTAATGGCCATTAACCCAATTGGCCGCGGTCATCAACGACCAAGCATGTCCCTGGCGCACCGCCGCCCGGAACGGGGGCAGATAAATTTCCTCCAAGGCCCGCCGACTTATCATGCAGTTAATCCACGGTCGCATAGTTTCAATTTCATTTCCCACAAAGTGTTTACAGCACGCCGCCACATCCTCCGATTGCAAGCCATGAATGTAAGGCACGACCATCTGGGAAGCCAGAAATGGATCCTCGCCTCCAATGTATTCCATGCTGCGACCATTTTGCGGTTGGCGGAGAATGTTCAACCCCGGGCCCAGCAAAATCCCCACATGCTTAGCGCGTGCGTCGATGCCGATGTGCTGACCTTCCAAGCGGGCCAACTTACGATTCCACGAAGCCGTTAGGCAGGGTGCCGCCGGATAAGCCGTGGAAGGCCCCCACTCTACAAGACCCACCGTAGCATCGCTGACTCGGATGGAAGGAATTCCAACAGCTTTAATTGAGTGCAATGCTTCATGGCTGTTGCCGGAAAGCAGCCGCACTTTTTCCGCCAGCGTCATACGCCGCAACAATATGTTCGCCCGTCTATTAATTTGTTCCGCGGTCAAACCTATTGGGGAATATTCAAAAGCCGCTGGTGCGGATGCGGTTTTTTTTCCTGCGCAGGTGTCACCAACGTCACATTTGAAACATCCACCGTGCCACCGGCTAAAGCCGAGGCAGGATTCGCATTGATAAATTCAATGCGTGTGGAGGCTGATGGAGCTGTGAAGGATACAGCAAACATCTTAAATGCCGCCGGCGTGATTGGCGGGGATGCTGACGCGATAGTCTGACCATTGAAAGCGTTGACAATGCGGACCTGCAACGTATCGCGATTGGTTGGCACATCGCTACCGCGCGCCGCCGCTGCATAGGAAAGGACGTAGGCCTTACCAGGCGCGGTGACCACGGTTTGGGATAAGGTTGTTCCCGCGCTTTGTAGGAATGCGAAGTCGCGTACGCCGGTGATCCGATCCGGAGCAAAAGGCATGAGGGGATGTGTGGAATCGCCGTTCACGATACCGCCGACACCGCCAACATGCGGGGAACCAGTTGCCGGTCGCAATTGCGTATCATAACCGTTGATACCAACGAGCGCATTGGAAGCACTTTTCCAATCCGCAGGTGCCGCGGGATTGGGTGCCGTGGAATAGCCGGGCAAGTGGGTATAAAGCAATGAATTGGCGGAAAAATCGCCATTGGCAATAAGATTTGCCGATGCCGCATTATAGGAATTGAAACTCGCGGCCCTAAGGCTGCGGCCGCAACACGCCAGGAGTAAGGCCGCTGCAAGAGTTACAAAACGCGTCCGTATTTGCAAGGGATAAAACTGTTGAAAAATCATCGTTGGACTACCTCTGATTAACAAAACCGGTTCATTTTTTTAGGATGCAAGCCAATGGGGTGTGTTGGGTTGCTCGGCGAGAAACGTATGAATGGCTTTGGCTACGTTACTATCGTTTAATGGAAACGTTTTTCCAACTCTGTCTTGATGCCACCAACCGGGGAATAAGACATGGCAGCCATTAAAAACAAACTTCCGAAGGTCTCTTAGCGTAACCTTATAAAGTGCGGGACTATCGGGGGGTTGATTCGGTGCGGGGTGCCATTCAAAAATCCCCCAGTCATGGCTGTACTGCGTAACTAACAACGGGTTTAGATTGCCAAAACGGGTGATCCCCACATGTCCATTCTGCGGTAAATAACCGGACCAGATGGTTGATGCGGATGACAAGGCTCGCCGGGCTCCCGCTGGCGCATCTCCCAGCAATTCAGCGGGAATCTGATGCGCGTAAAGCAATTCTTTCGGCAAGCCTTCCGCTATAAGTAAGCTCGCCACATCCCGCACAAAATGCGCTACTTCACATTCACGGAAACCATACGCCGGATGCGCAGGATTGCCCGGTGGAAAGGAATTGTTGTTGCCCTGATAGGTCCAGTTCCACGCCCTCCACCATCGCGAATGATTTCGTAAACGCGGCGCGTCAAAGCCCCCCGCCGTAAACCCCTTCCCGCTTTTAGGTGATGGATTAAAGTGCGGGTCGCTAATCGGATCAGGATATTTTTCCAGATCCCAATAAGCTAAGTCCCATGATTTAAAATCAGTGCCGAAAGTCGCGTTAAACGTCCGGCCAGTTCCATTGGGATTATCGGGGGTGGGATCATCATAGAACGGGCTTACCCGAATGCCATCCATTGAAATAAAGGGTCCCGTGATAACCTCTGGTGCGCCCTGTCCGGCATACTGGGCACCCGGCGCATAAAGTCCGCGGTGTCGCAGCCAGTCCCGGAATTCCGCAATGGCAAAGGGGCTGTAGTCGCCGAGATATTCATCGCTGGTCGCGCCGCCAATGGCCAATTCTTCCTCAATGGAAAAATTAATGACGGTTATGACTCCAGGATAAGCCCGCATGGCTGTTTTAATCTCTCCTGCCCAGCGTTTAGCCTTGCGGCGCATTTCTTCCCGAATTGCCGGAGCGTAACGCGACGGGGTCACAACCAAAGTGTCTCTCCCCTGTACCGGGCCAGGCATTCCACGCCATGTTTCTCCATTAAGCCGCCATTGGTAATTCCGCAGATCGCCGTTGGGATTAGTCAGCCCCCCGTCATGAGTTTGCATGGCGAAAATCACACCGCGATGAATGTTGTGCGTTTGAAAAATTTTGAGCTGCCGTAAAAGTAATGGTAGATTTCCGGCCGCATAAATGGAAGCAAATCCCAATTTATTGTAATCATTGCCGGAACCAAATTCCTTTTTCATTTTCGCAATCTGCTGTCGATACTCATCATCCGTCGTATCCGGACGATCCAGGGCACTCTCCCAAATGGGCATTATGTAAAAGGTATTGCTGTGGTCCGGCTTGGGCCGGGCATGAGCGGAGGCACCGCCGTTATTTTCCCCCTCCATGATTGCGGTTACGGAATCGGCCTCTGCGCTGACTCCCGAAGCTAATATCGCCCCGGCGGAGGCTGCCAGAAGATGCCGGCGCGTAAGCCCCTGCCGCCATAGACCGTTTTTTAAGTTTTCCATGTTGTCGACTATCATTAACTATTCTCTTTCTGAAATGTTTTGAACCAAATATCAGCGCGGCGACCGCCATGGATTCCCAGTCTATCCAATCGCTGGGGATATTACGAGCCGCTGCAAACCACCCTATAATGACCGGGCGTATGAAGCACAAAGCTTCTGCGTTTTCCCGACAGGCGGCTTACTTTCACGGCCTTTCCGTTCACCATCGCCTTGGTACCGGGAATAACAACCGTTGCCCGCACTGCGGCAGGCAGCGTCAGGACAAGCGATTCACCACCGGACGTTTTATTTACTTTCAGCGCAATGACTCCGTGCGGTGTGGGAACTCGTCCCACCACCCAGCTAAGACCGCACAGGTGCGGAGCTATATTTTTTATGAAAGGCTGGATTTTCAGATCCGCAGTTCTGCTACGAACTTGGCAATATTTTTGCCATTCCCACACCAGTTGTCGTTTCGCAAGAAGGGGCAGAGTTTCGGGCATCCTTGGCAATTTGGTTTCAGACGAATTCAGGGGCGTCGGCGCACGCCATTGGCTTTTAATTATGGGCCATGGCGAGCTAGCACGTTCTTAGCGCAGAGCTTTGATTGTCCAAATATTGATCGCATAGCATTGGGCTATGGATATGTGCAGAGAAAACGGTTTTTCATCACTTTCGGCCGATCCTGCTGCGGTTGTGAGTGCGAAGACTGACCGCGACTTTCCCGGCCGTAACAGCCTGCTTCCCGAACAGAAATGGAATAGCGCAACGATTGCCTTGGGCGGTGGACCGTCCTCTCTGCCGCTGCGGAATAATAGTGCGCAACCCCCGTTAGACGCGGTGATTATTTCGGACATTCATCTGGGGTGCGATAATTGTCAGGCCAAGCTGGTGATTCGCTTTCTGGAGGATATTCTGGCAGGGCGTATCAGCACGCGGCGGCTGATTATCAACGGCGACGTGTTTGATTCCATCGACTTTCGGCGATTAAAAAAAACGCATTGGAAAGTGCTGTCCATGATTCGCCACTTATCGGATAAAATGGAAGTCATCTGGACCTGCGGCAACCACGACGGCCCGGCGGAAATTGTCTCGCATTTACTGGGCGTGCAGGTGCTCAATGAATTTATCTTCGCCTCCGGACAACGGCGCATGCTGGTGTTGCATGGCCATATTTTTGATGATTTTATCGACGATCACCCGGTTCTCACCTGGATCGGCGATCTGATTTACAACACACTTCAGCAAATTGATCGCCGCCATTACATCGCTCGCCTGGCCAAGGCACGGTCAAAAATTTTTCTGCATTGTCTGGATAAGGTGCAGCGGAAGTCCATCGCCCACGCGCGCCGTATGGGATGCGATGTGGTGCTGTGCGGTCATACGCACCACTGCGCCGCGGCCAGAGAGGACGGCATTGATTACTTCAACAGCGGCTGCTGGACCGAATTACCCGCAACCTGGCTGGCGGTGGATTCCGGAAAAGTCACCGTATGCTTCTATAGCCCGGAACAACTCTCCCCGGAACCCGACCATCTCGCTGCTATCGCTTCCGCAGCGGCAGAGTAAATCCCTCCAAGCTGGAACCCCTGACGCGGCGAGCTACGGGAATCATCCGCCTCCCGCGCGGAAAATCGGATCGCAGGCTCATTGAACAGGCATTGGCTGGGAGATATCGCCGGTGAGAGCAACTGAGCAATGCCATAATCAGCCACTCTACTCGCAGAAAATTCCACAAGATGCTATAACATTTTCAGGCAAATAGACAAATTTACCTCCCGGCGGCGATATATGGTTAAGGAGAAGTATTATGAATGTGGCCAGCGTAACGCCGAAGCCCGCCTCCGGCAAAAAATGGTTGCGGATCATGGTATTTTTCGCGGTGTTTCTCCTGGTTATGCTGGCGGCGGACATGATATGGGTGCGGGTCTGGCGGCATATTCCGATTGGATATGCCACAACTCGCCTTACGGGGCCATTGCGATCGGACGGGCTGGTCAATTATGCTGCGGCATTGGATTCCAAATATAGCAGGGGCGTCACGGCAGAAAATAATGCCGTGCCTTTACTGATACAAGCGACGGGCGTGCCGGCGACGTATCACGCTGCACTGTCTGAAGCATATCAGAAACAACTATTTTCCAGATTACACATTACAATGCCTGTCCCACAATCGGGTTTTCACAGCTACTATCAATGGGTGAGCTTAAAGTTGGGTAACAATTTAAGCAACGCCCAGTGGAATACGGAAATTACGCATGTCGATCCGGCATTCAGGCTCCATCCCTGGACAGAGAAGGAATTTCCGCTGGCGGCAAAATGGATTCACGCCAACGCCCGCGCGTTTAGCATCTTGCATGAAGCGGTGAAACGCCCCCGCTACTATTTACCGTTGGTGCGCTTTCACTACATTAATGCGGAAACTCCATTCCTTGCGAATTTCCGTGTCGCTGCCAGTGCACTTGCCGCCCGAGCCATGTTCCGTTTAGGACACGGAAATATCCGTGGTGCAACGGCGGATATCGAGGATGCACTACGACTTGCGACGCTCATGAGCCAGTCCCCTTCGCTGATAGCGTGCCTCAGCGCCGAATCGGTGGACATTTTGGTGTTACAGGCCGAAGGCACCACGGTCGGAACCGGCCTGCTTACACGCGGTGAATTGGAAGATATTTCGCGCCATACAGTGCCGCATTGCGCGATCCTTCCGCTTACTGCCCAATTGAACTTCCAGCGCTATGACGGTTTGGCGTTTCTGGAACGGGCCAGCCGCTATGGCATACGCACGCTGATCGCGGACTTTAATGTCAAAAGTCCAAATGGACCGCCACTGCCGCCCCCATTATCAGCAAAGATTTTAGATGCCATGATCCCTATTAACTTTGCCGCCACCATGCGACGGAAGAACCAGTTTTATGATCAGTCGCTCATGGCCATGAATCACAAATCCTACCTGCAGCGTAAAATAGCGCTGCATCATCTGTATCAATATGTGATCCGCAGCAAATCCGGGCATCCATTGCGCCAATGGATCAACCCTGTTGATGCACAATTGCCAATCCTCGCGCGGTCAATGCCCTCGTTTTTTAATACATTTCCGGAAGAACTTTTGATGCGGCGCAGAATAACGCTTCTCGCGGTGGCGCTGGCGATTTACAAACTTGATCATGGCCAGTACCCGCAGCGGCTCTCAGCGCTGGCACCACACTATATCAAAACAATCCCCATCGACGGCTTCACGGGCAATCCGCTGAAATACCATCTGCTCAATCATGGTCAATCGTTTCTGCTTTACAGTGTGGGTCCCAATGGCGGGGACACCGGCGGAAAGAGTTTCGGCACTGGGATTGGAAATGATGATATCGCGGTTCGCGGTGGGCCGGCGGTGTTAAAATAATAGGGATGAAACGACCTCCCGCACAACTCGTGCGACGACTATTTTGGGTATTCATAGCATTTGCAATTATTAGATACTTGCACGACAATTGCGGCTGTACCTTGATTGGACGTGACCTATGAATAGCATGAATCTTGATCAGTTTCGCACCGCCTTGCAATCCGGGGGATTTCGATCTGTCGGAGTAACGGGCATTGGCGGATTATTTTTTGTCACGGCGAGGTCTCGTAGCGGCAACCCCATAACTCTGGCAACCACACGTGGAAAACAGGCCCGGAGCTTTCGTGATCCCGGCAAGGCCATCGTGATATTACACCAAATCGGCGCTCATAAAATTGATGTCGATTCATCCAAATGGTCGCCGGAACTCGCCACCCAAGAAGGCCGTCGGCGTCCGGACACAGCCCGGCGGCAACGCCGTGCACACAAAGCCGCTGTATACGACGCGTGGTTCCGTTCTGAGATCGCAAAAGCATTGAACGAGGCGGATAATCCGGCAACGCAATGGGTCTCCAACGAGGCTGTAAAAAAGCTAAGTGCCAACCACCGAGAACGCTGGCGCTCGATGGCGGCGCGGAGAAAATAGTTGGAAATTCTTTGGCTCAAATCCGCGATTGCCATGCGCTTGGCGCAGTTGGATTACATCGCCGCAGATAATCCCACTGCGGCAATAGAGTTAGACCAACGGATCGATCAGCAGATTGACCGATTGGCCGATCATCCGCGCATGGGTCGCGCCGGACGCGTCAGGGGAACACGTGAGATGATCATCACCCGTACACCGTTTATCGCCATTTATCGCATCAAGGCCAACCGCATTGAAATCCTTCGCATTTTGCATGGCGCACAGCAGTGGCCGCAACCGGCTAAGCGCAGGGACCGCAGATTAACGTAAAGAGTGAGAAATATATCCATGTTTTCCGGCCACCAAATCCAAACACAATTCCAATATTAATTTACCGAATCATAAACAGCGGGTGCGCCCGTGGCCAGCCACGAGAATAAATTGAAAGCTCGTGTCTGCCCTGAATATTTTTCGGGGTCCTATCGTCTCTACCGCTTCGCGAGCCGCCGTAGTATCGGGACATCAGCGAGTTCCGGCACTTGCAGCCAGCGCATCAGCACGCCGTAAATCAGGGCGGCGGTTGGCACAAGAATTAGCAGTTCACTTAGTGACGCCAGCCAGCGCGGCAGGGAGTTTAGCAAGCTGCTGTGTTGCATAAATATCAGCAACAACGCCCCGCCTGCCAGCATGATTCCCGCACCCACTAATGACTTTCCCGCCATGCTCGCCACTTGACCAAGCTTTTCAAGTTTCATCCGCCGCTGCAGAATAAATAAGAGAATGACACATTGCACCATCGCGGAAATACTGGTGCTGGCGGCAATTCCGCCTTCCTGCATAAACCAGATCAGCGATAAATTCAACGTGATGTTCAACAACACCATACCCACCGCTACCTTCATGGGCGTGATGGCATCGCGCCAGGCGTAAAAAACCCGCACCAGAATCATTTGCATCTCAAACGCCCAGATCCCGATGCAGAACCACCGGGCGGTCCACACCGCCTGTGCCACATCCGCCGTATTGACTTTTCCACCGAGGTAAATTGCGGAAATCAGCGGCTGGGAAATCAACAGCATACCCAGTGTTGTCGGCACGCTGATAAATAAACTGCGGCGTAACCCAAGACGCAGCAATTCGCCGGTGCGGGACGCATCCTGATGGGCACCGGCATCAGAAAGGCGAGGAAAAATGACGGTGGCCGTGGCAACGCCGAATACGCCCACCGGCAGCAGATAGATTCTCTGCGCCACGGACAACTTCCCCAATGCCCCGGCCAACATCGGAACGTGCACGAGCATACCCGCGATGGCAAAAGTGCTTCGTCCCCCATGGCCATCAGGTGAAAACCACCAGGCAATCTGAGAATCCAGAAACGTGTTAAGCTGCACCGCGGATAAGCCCAGAATCATCGGGGCCATTTTTTTCACAATTTCCCGCACGCCCTCCCCGCCCAGCGCCAACGCTCCGCGAAAGCGGAAACCCGTTCGGCGCACTGCTGCAACTAACAGCATGACCTGCAATATGCCGGAAATCACCACGGCTGCGGCCACCCAGTAAATCCGCTGGTTTAAAGCGAGATGCCGCGTCCAAAGCCAGACCGGAACTGCCGCGCCCAACGTCATTGCGATATTAGTAATAATCGGTGCCGCCGCCTGCGCCGCGAAGCGGTCGAATGCGGTGGCCACCGCCGCCAGTAGTGCCACCACGCATACCGCGATGGAAAAGGGCAGCATGACCGCGATCATCCCAGCCGCCAGACGGTTAGCGGGAAGAACGGTATGGGACATGGCGATAGGAATTACAATGGTTTCGCCGATAATGGTAATAGTGCTTAGCGTGACAACGAGCAGACTGATCACCGAGCGTGCCAGTTGATCCGCTGCGGCCTGTCCCTGTTCTTTGGCGATACGTTTGTAGACCGGCAAGAATACCGCGGTTAAAGCACCTTCACCAAAAATTCTCCTGAAAAGATTCGGAAATTGGAATCCCATCCAGAAAGCCGACCACGTGGTGCCGACGCCTAGAAAATAGCTGCAAGCCTTATCCCTAAGCAAGCCGAAGAAGCGCGATAAAAGTGTAAGCCCGGAAAATAGATTCGCATGGCGCGTTAGTGCGGCTTTGTGCATGGCGGTCGAGGATGCCCCGTCGGCCTGTGTCGAAGTGTCAGCGACTGAATCGGAATTACTTTCAGGCATGGGGCGCACCACGCTTGGCCGGGTTATCCGCATTTACTTCCTGCCCAGCCGGGGCTTGGGCAAGTATTTCGCGCAGACGCTTACATACTGCCTCCGGATCATCGCTGGAAATCACGGCCGAGCTTACCGCAATGGCATTAACACCGGTGGCCATAAGCTCCGGCAGGTTATCAAGGGAGATACCGCCAATGGCGATGGTTGGCAGTGGAAATTCCGACTGCGCCAGTTCTTTAAGATATTCAGGCCCGGCGAGGCGCGGTTTTGTCTTGGTGGTCGTGGGAAACATCGGCCCGGCACCAATATAGCTGGCACCGTCGCGTGCCGCAGCCTGAGCCTGCGGGATACTTTCGGTTGATACACCGATAATCAACTCCCATCCCGCGAGTTTCCGGGCGTACTGACAGGGCATATCGTTCTGTCCCAAATGCACCCCCGACGCCCCCGCCGCCAAGGCAATATCTGTTCGATCATTGATAATGGACATGCGGCCAAGGGAGTGACACTCCTGGGCCACAATGCTAGCCCGATTAAACAAATCACTATCACTTAATTGCTTTTCCCGCAGTTGCACCACATCCGCACCGCCCGCCAGTATGGCTGCGAGTGTTTTGCGCCACGGGCGGCGACACAACGATTCTGTCAGCAGCACGTGCAGGCCCGCGCGGGGCATTCTGTTCCGTTGGCCCGCTTGCCGCAGGATGGACTGCTCCAGGCTATACGATTGATACCGCATGGATTCAAGACGCGCCGCCACAGCGGGCGATTGCAATTTGGCGAGTTCCTCCAGCACGCGAAGCGCTTCGGTCAGCCGCTTGGCACCCGCCATGGCGATGCCTTGCGTGGTACCGCGGCTAAGTTCATCGGCGGTTTTAATGGCGACACCCACATCGCCCGGTGTGTCGCGGTACAGCACCGCCGCATCCGCCTCCAGAGCGATCATTTGGGCACAAAGTTCATGGCGCAGATTTTTACAGGTGCCGGAAAGCGCGCCGTCATTAAGTACAAAGCGGCAATAATCTTCCAATGTACGCAGGGCTTCCCGGGCGCGGTTGAAATTGGCATCCAGCATTCGCATTGCGGCTTTATCTATCACAACTGCACCTGCCAAAGTTTACTCGGCGACGCCCGGGTCAGGACCGGTGGTCGAATTACTCATCACTCGTGACGGGATCCATCTGCCGCGACTGCCGCTCCGACCAGGGTTTGAAGCGAGCTATTCCGCGTTTGGAATTGGCCACAAACTCGGCAAATTCCCGAACTTCCGGGACCGCCCGCAGTTCCGTCGGCAGCAATGTGATATTTTTATTGAGTGATAATCCGCGATTATCCCGGAATAATATTTTAAACATCTGGCGAAGGGCATTAATGTTTTCGCGACTGATTCCCGATCGTCGCAATCCCACCGCGTTTAATTGTGTGATCATATTAATGTCCATGGCAATACAGAATGGTGGAATGTCCACGTTATGCGCGGAATTATTGCTAATCATGGCCAGGCGGCCCACGCGGCAAAATTGATGCACCGCACAGAGTCCGCCGATAATCGCACGGTCAAATACCTGCACATGGCCGCCGATAACCGCGCTATTGACCATCGTTACACCATCGCCCACCCGACAGTTATGCCCCACATGGGACCCCACCATGAAAAAGCCATTGGAACCAATGACCGTGTCGCCGCCGGTGCCACGATGCACCGTGACATGTTCGCGGAAAATATTATTTTCTCCAATGATTACCCGGCTGGGCTGGTCGCGGTATTTTAAATCCTGCGGCGCATCGCCCAGCACCGCAAAGCTGTGAACTTTATTGCCCGCACCCATATCCAGCGGCCCGATGAGTTTAACCTGCGACGCAATAGCGCAATTTGGGCCAAGGTTCACCGGGCCTTCAATAATACTGTAGGCCCCGATGCGGACAGAGGGGTCAATACGGGCCTGCGGATCGATTATTGCTGTGGGGTCAATCAATGAATTCATCAGTTCATGCACCTGTACTGCTGGGACTTTTTACGCTTAAATTTACACCTGAGTTGGTGCCCGTCTGGCGGCCCGGTACCGCAAATGTTGCCGGAGTAATTTCCGAAGCGCTGTAACGCAGTTGCCGCTTTTTCATCCAGCGGACGGCCAACAGATCAATAAAGGCTCGTATCACCCGGCTGCCGAATTTATATTTGGTTACTCCATGGAGCCGGGGATTGTGGCTCACCGGTACTTCAATAACGTGGTATCCCCGCATTTTTACCAACGTGGGAAAAAAGCGGTGCATGCCTTTATAAAGCGTCAACCCTTCGAGGCATTGCCGTTTGTATACTTTTAACGAGCAGGCCGAATCCTGAATACTTTCTTCACTGATCCAATTGCGAATGCCGTTGGCGATTTTGGTTTGAATTAACCGTAAGGCGTTATCGCTGCGTTTTTTCCGCCAGCCATTGACCATATCCACATCCGGCCCCAGCATGGCCATGAGACGGGGAATTTCCCCCGGGTCGTTTTGCATATCGGCATCCACGGTACCCCAAACCTCACCGCGCGCCGCACGAAAGCCCGCGTCCATCGCCGCGGTCTGACCACTGTTTTTCGCCAGGGTCACCACCCGCAGCCAGGGATATTGACCGGCCAATTCAAGCAGCTTTTCCCGCGTGCCATCGGTACTGGCGTCATCGACGATGATGGCTTCAAATCGCAGATTCAGCGGCCCAAACACTTGGCCAATACGCTCCACCAGAGGCTGAACATTGTCCACCTCATTATATGCCGGCGCGATAACTGATAATTGCAGGTTTTCCATAACCCATTCCCCCGGAAAAATCCGGGCACTCCAAATCCGCCACTCACGCTCCGCCTCAACCTGTTCCACAACACCGCCGGAACTATCAGCAAAACCAAGCGCCAAAAATTATAACCCGATTCGCCCGAAATTGTAGACCTTCGTTCGCGCGAGCCGGAAAGCATTACATTACACCAGTTTTCGTCCGCAGTCTGGCCGAGCAGTTTTCCTCATTGGGCCACGTAACAGGTCTGCTCGGGCGATGGCCGCGCGGATTGAACGCAACCTCCGGCGCAGCGACGGCGTCGTGAGGCCCCTGAAGCTTTTTTCCAACGCCGACCGGGACGCATCACCGGAGGCAATCAGTTGCTTTACGGCGTTTTCCCGTGTGGCTGCATCGGGGCTGGTCAAGCTGTGTATCCATACCGATAAACGCGCTGGTGCGGGTACGGCAGCACTGGGTGGTGCGGGCATAATAATTCGCAACTTGACTTTTGGCCGTTTGCCATAGCCATAATACAGACCTATTGAAAATACAATGACCAATCCCAGCATCACGGCTACGCGATACTTCCAGGCAGCGGGCCGCAGGCGATTTGCGCTTTCTGGCATGGCGGCAGCCTCCCCGGCTACGGTATTAGCAAACAGCGTTGCGATTCTGCAACGGGATCACTTCAATCATATTATGCGTCGGACTTGACAGTATTGCAAAGCTGGCAGCAAGTGGCTCAAACGGGGAACGCGCAACCTAACAGTAGCCGGTACTGCATCGATCTGCGCGGGAATTCATTACGTTTTTTTCGCTGCGGGCCGCCTGCGAGTTGGCCTCTCGATAATGGCTGGTACCTTAGAATTTCTTGATGAATCGCGTAATTTGCTCAAGGCGGGTGGCCTGCCCTTGGGTGCGGCGATCCCCAACTGGTCGACGGGTAAGCCGGATTTAATGGCGTGCAATAAAATTTTGGCACAGGCCTCGGCGTCCGATTCGGCTTGATGGTGATTCAGTGAGATTTTCAGATACCGGCATACAGTATCCAGAGTGTGGCGCGGCAGGTGCGGCCAGACGCTTCGCGAGAGTTTTACCGTGCAGGCAAACGTATAGGGTGCCGGTTCAATGCCATAAAAGGCGCAGGAGGACATCAGAACGCCGCGGTCAAAACTTGCATTGTGCGCGGCCAGAAACGGGGCGGCGTTGCAGAATTTCTGGATCTGCGGCCATACCTGCTCAAATGTTTTTGCTTCCCGCACGGTGTGATGGGAGATGCCATGAATATAAGTGAATATGAACTCTCCGGGCGGCGGTTTAATGAGTGTGCTGAATCGGTCAACTACCTGACCATTCTTCACGCGCACCAACGCGACAGCGCAGGCGCTGTGCCGCGCCTGATTGGCAGTTTCAAAATCAATGGCGGTAAATTCCATCACAAGGCCTCCATTCGGGATTCATCAATCCGTAGAATCCGTTCCCTCGCTCCCCGATAATAAGCCGCATATTACCCTGCCGATGGGCAAGGTAACAACGCGGGCGGCATTTTTCGTCACCGCGGGTGTGACGATTTCTTCGGACGGGGCTACAACAAGATTCGATGCACAACCATTGAAAGGCTCGAACGTCGAACGCGCGGAGGTCTTGATAGCGCGTTCCACGACCGGCATAGCCCGCGGCTACATGATGGTTGCCAGCCGAGCAGTCAAACATATTCCGTCAACCATGGCAACTGGCCGCGCACCAATTACGCCCGCATATCAGGAGCCAGATCGTAAATGCTCCGCACCTCAAGGTTGCGATGAAAATCGGCGTAGGCCATAGGGGCATCCAGGGTAATTTCAATCGCCATGCTGCGGCCGGGGCGCAGGGCAATAAAGTTGTCGGAATAGGCGGCGGACCGATGTTTTATATTGGCCCACACCCACAGCGCCGGAGCATTGGCGTCGAGTCGGACGTGATACTGTTTCCCAGCACCGCTAATTTGAATTGCAAATTGAGGCGTATGAAGTTTCAAATCAACGGGGCGACCGAAAAATAAAACATTATCCGCTACGACCGCACTACCGACGCGGACTTCCGGCCAAATCAGCACATTGGCGGCTCCATGAGCGTGAACCAGATCAGAAAGATCCAGAGCGTGAACAAGGCGGCTGGTACGGGCAGCGATGGCCACGGAAATACTGCCTTGCTTAAGGATTTTTCCGGCCAAGTCAGTGACGCACCATCGCAGATCTCCGGAGACATCTTTCTGTCGATCACTTGTAATGTATATTTCCGCTATCCCGGTTTTCGGATCGGGTATGCCACTGACCAGAATCGGAGCAAAGAAATGCTTTGACTGGTACTGCAGGGCTTTACAACGACGATAGTAATCTGTCATGGACCATGTAGGGCCAGGCCAGGAATCATTGAACTGCCAAATTGTGGATGCCATCGAGCGGGGCATATCGCGCCGCCAATGCTCCACCCCATAGCGAATTCCATAAGCCTGCATGATCTGGGAAAGCCAGAGTATATCATCAAAATTATCGGGCTCGCGGCCAAAATACATGGTGTTGTAACGGATGATATCCCCAATGCCGTGTTCGCTTCCATCACAGGAGTGGAATCGCATAACACGTGAATGGATATTCGTGCGGTCTGAGGCGTCGGTATAAGAATCTACGGTCATAGGAACCGGAAAAGATTGCAGGCCGAACTCGGTTACAAAACCTTCAACCGTGCGATATTGCGAAAACGGGGCCATGTTATGCCATACCGTCCAGGTGTGGATGTCCCCACTTCCGGCGGCACCACTGCCGACTTCGTAGAATGCGCCAGGTACAAGCCGGCGGACCGCCCCACCGATGACATCACCGAATAAATGGTAATAACCTTTGAAATCCTTAATCTCGTTGTTACCACTCCAGATCACAATGGCGGGATGGTTGCGGCAACGGCGTACCTGCTGATCAATTTCGATTTGCAGGTTAGCCATCCACTTTTGATCCTGTACCGGATAGACGGTGTTGGCAAACTTGAACTCAAACTGCAGCATGAGGCCCAGTTCGTCGCAGAGATCAAAGAGTTCATCCTGCTCATAATATCCGCCGCCCCAGAGACGGATAAAATTGAAATTACACTCCACCGCTTTGTGCATGAACCAGCGGATCATGTCGGGTGTTACGCGTGTGGGTATGTTGTCGGCGGGAACCCAGTCCGCTCCTTTGACAAATACAGGTATGCCGTTGATTTGAACGTGCATGGCGACGCCATCTTTCGGCGGCAGCACATCCACTTTTCGCAGACCAATACGGCGGCTGGTGGAATCGGTAGCTCTGGTGGTGGAAGAGAGTATCTCCACAACTCCGCTGCTGGGCTGGTGAAGGTGGGATTCTACGGTGTATAGCGGATGATCGCCCATGCCATTAGGCCACCAAAGTTGCGGATGATCAATTTGAACA
>DAHVEJ010000095.1:0-296 GCA_027313145.1 Phycisphaerales bacterium
GGATATTTGCCAGGGTTGCGGTGCGGACTGGCTTGCGGTATTGCAAAGCGAGTTTGACTCTGGCAATTGGGAACGGCAGGGCGGCACAGAGGATTCCACAACTTCGCCAAAGAAGGAGGGACGGGAGTAGCCCTGAAATCCGACTTAAAAATGGAGATTAACTGGGGAAAGTCGCCTATTAAACGCGGGCGCATGATGAAGTGGCCCAGCCAATTGTCGAGGCGTTGATTTTGATGATAACGGACACTTCAAACGGCTGGCAAACGGGCGAGTGACATAAAAGGCCTTGATTTTAT
>DAHVEJ010000095.1:306-17066 GCA_027313145.1 Phycisphaerales bacterium
GGGGTCAGCCGTTTTTTGCTGCGCAAAAAAGCGTCTGACCGCCACCCGGCAGGTAGGAACGGTTCGCAAAGCTGGATGGATTGATGGTGATCCGGCGTGACGAACGATTAAAATCCGCCAATCGCGGTATTACACCGGCACGCATGTATAATATTGTGTGTAAATGGGCAAGCAAGCGCTTCGCTCCCAAACCGCGAAGGCTTCTTGAAACTCTCTTCCCTCTCAATCCGGCTCGGCTGGGCCAGAAACGACCCGCACCCAACAAGCGCTGGCGACCGCAACTCATAGGTCATCCGGATCATCGGGATTGACATCGGACCACTCGACGGCCTCTTTTTCCCAGTCAAACTCCCAAGCTTCCGGTAGTTCCTCAAACACTTTGCTTGGGATCACCGGCTTGCCGCCATTGACTCTGTCCCGCAATGGCGGAATGCAGTACGGACTATCTGTTACTTCCTGCAGCAGTGTGTCGCCGAGTCGCAAGGCCATCCTGCGGTCTATTATCTGCTTTCTTCAGGCTCAATAACGCTGATTTGCGATTTCAAATTTGAAATTGTCATGAACCCCGACCCGCGATGGCGGACATTGTTTCGTGACATACGTATCAGATCAATGCAACTGCGTTGAGTTGTAGGCTTGGCAGCACCGATGCCATTTCCACCGCTACGATTTTCAGCGAACAAGCACAAATGAACACTTTCCGCTAAAATCTTTCCCCATGTCAGAAATTTATATACAGCTTCCACCCTCCACCGCCATCGCTTATCCTGTGCATGTGGGTTCACACCTGCTGCCGCAACTTGGACAGCGGATAAAACAATGCGCGCCGTCCCCTTCCTGCGCACTGATTACCGACGACCATGTGGCAAAATATTATCTTCCAACCATGAAGGCTTCTCTGGAATCCGCCGGCTATCGCGTTTGTACTTTTGTGTTTCCCGCCGGCGAAACTAATAAGACCCTCCACACCGTTGCCGCCGCCTATGATGCGTTGCTTTCCGCCCGCCTGGAACGCTCCAGCCCGGTCATTGCGTTGGGCGGCGGCGTAACCGGTGATTTGGCCGGATTTGTCGGATCTACCCTGCTGCGGGGCGTGCCCTTTATTCAGGTGCCTACCACACTTCTGGCGGCCGTGGATGCCAGCGTGGGTGGAAAAGTGGGGGTGGATCATGCCATGGGGAAAAATCTCATTGGCGCGTTTCATCAGCCCGCCGCGGTATTTACCGATGTCGCAACGTTTAAGACACTTCCACCGCTGGAAATTCAATGCGGCCTGGCCGAGTGTGTGAAACATGCCATTATCAAAGACGCCCGGCTTTTTGAATTTATTGATCACAACTTATCCGCCGTGCTCGCCTGCGATGCTGCGGCTCTGGCGGAACTCGTGGCGTGGAATGTGCAAATTAAAGCTGCCGTGGTCATGGCTGACCCCTTTGAACGCGGTGATCGGGCATTGCTGAACTTAGGCCACACGTTTGGCCATGCGCTGGAAACGCTTTCGGGTTTTGCCAATTTAGCCCATGGCCAGGCCGTGGCCCTGGGTGTGGTGGCGGCCTGCCGCCTGGCCGCGGATCGGGGAGAATTCCCGGACGCTTCCGCGTTGGCGGTGGAATCTCTGCTCACTCGCATCGGCCTGCCTGTGCGGATTCCCATTGCCGACCCCGCCGCAGTTTTTAAGGCGATGGGCAGTGATAAAAAAATAATCGCCGGGCACCTGCGGTTAATTTTACCCTCCGAGCATATCGGCCAAGCGCGCATCGCCGCGGATATTCCGGAAAGCCAGATTATGCAGGCCATTGGTTATATTCAGCAGCACGGAGCCTCCACCGCATGAGTGCCGCTGATTCCACATCCACCGATCCATCGCCTCCATCGCCGCAACGGCTTGCCGCCTGGCTGGCGCTTTCACTTTGCAATGGCATCGGCCCGGTGCTGCTGCGGCGTTTGCTGGACGCACTGCACACGCCGGAAAAAATTTTATCCGCTTCGCCCGCACAGTTAGCCGATGTGGAGGGCATCGGCCAAAGCCGCGCGCAGGCCATCGCCCGCGCTCGCGAGCAAATTAACGTTGATGAAATTCTGGCCGATTGCCGCCAGCGGCATATCGGAGTGATCTGCCCCGATCATGCACAATGGCCTCCCGGACTGACCCGAATTCCCGATCCGCCGACGGTGCTGTATATCCGCGGAAGAATTCTCCGGGAAGATATGCTGGCGATGGGAATTGTCGGCTCACGGCGTTGCACCCTTTATGGCCGCGAGCAGGCCGGCAAATTTGCGGCCGGGCTTGTGGGTGCCGGCGTAACCGTGGTCAGCGGCGGGGCGCGGGGCATTGACACCGCCGCCCATACCGGAGCCTTGCGTGCCGGCGGGCGCACCATCGTGGTGCAGGGCTGCGGGCTGGGCCATTGCTATCCGCAGGAAAACGCCGAACTGTATGACCGCATTGTGCAGGAAGACCGCGGAGCCGTGATTAGTGAATTACCACCTGATTCGCCCCCGCTACCGGAAAATTTTCCACCCCGCAACCGCATTATCACGGGCATGTCCCTGGGTATTCTGGTGGTGGAAGCCAACTTGCGCAGCGGCTCGCTGATCACCGCCCGCCTGGCCGCGGATGATTACGCCCGTGAAGTATTTGCCGTGCCCGGGCGCGTGGATTCCATCGCCAGCAGCGGCACGCATCATTTAATAAAAACCGGAGCCGCCGCTCTGGTGGAATCAGTGGATGATATCCTCCGCGGTATCGGTCAAAGTGATTTAATTACCACTGCTGATCCTGAAGCTCTTGCCGCCGCCCCCAAACGTCGCACCGCACGCAAGCCCGCCGCTTCAGGTGCCGAAAGTAATTTATATTCGTCATCAGGGCGTGAACATCCCGATGCTAATACGTCACCCCAAACTGAACTAACCGCCCCGCAAAAGCGCATCGTCGCCTGCTTCACCGGTGAATCTCTTGATGTCGACGAGCTTTGCGCTTCGGCCGGTCTACCCCCCGCTGTGATCATGGCCGAACTAACCTTCCTTGAAATCTCCGGCGTTCTTCGCCGCCAACCTGATCGCCGGTACACCCTGAACGCCCCGTGAGCGCGGCTGGGAAGTAAATTACAGGTTACATTTCCCAAGACCCATGGTGCGCATGATGGCCCGGCACGACAACAACGATGCGCAGCCGAGTTTTCACTACGCGCTTATAAAGCATCCTATTTATCGTATGCGCTTGCGCGATGCAGATACCAAATGCCGCTTGCATTCTCACGCATTGATCTTCAAGGTTTCCCAACGATCGGCGATGCGGCGGTGACGGTAGCGTTGGTGGCCCTCTTGTGCCAGATACAGGGCATCAATGGATTCAATGCGTCCCACCAGCACGGCAAAATTTGCCGGCGGATCATTGATGTCTGTATTCTCAGTCGCGGCGGCATTGGGAAGTGCGTGCCGGCGCATGGCCACCGGTCGGCCCGGGTGCGGGCCGGTAAATAAATTGCGAGATTTCCCGCTATAACCCTGCCAGAGCTTGTGCCACGTTATAAAATCTTGGTTGGAATGCCCCGCTCCTTCCTGTGTGATGGCACGCCAGCTCGCCAGTAGCCGCAATTGCGTTGCAAGCTCCGGCAGCCACAGACATAATTCGCTTTTTCGATGGGCCTGCAACTGGGCCATTTTGGCACTGCGGCTATCGGCGCTGGTTTGCAACGTCATGGTTCGAATATCAAACCCCCGCACCACGACCATGCGCACACGGGCGATATATTTCCCCTGCAAAGATGATAGTGCGGCAAACAGCGGCGGATGTAGTAACTGCCGCTGAATAATGAGTCCCACCCCAGCCGGCGACATGATTAATTGTCCCGAATTTCGCGACATTTGCCTTGTTTTTCCATGTTGTCGCTGCGTCATAAAGGAGTTGCTCCCTCGCTGGTAATTGCGAAAACTGCGGCACCTGCGCCGTCTTGTGCGGGATTCGGTCCGAGTAATCACCGTAGATTTCTCGGATAGACGGCCAGAACGGTTTGACCGCCGGGCCATAATCCCATACTTTATAGTGCTTGGCTGAAGTTGCCAAACGAGATATTGGATATTGAAGGAGTGTGATTATGCCAAAACCACGTCGCCGCCGGAAAATCGGCAGTAAGAAACGTCATGCCAAATGGAAGGCACGGCACCATCAGCAGTAATCCCCGCCTACCGGAACTGAAGTTATGCAGAATATCATTCGCGGAAAAGTTTTTGTGCTTGGCGATAATATTGATACGGATCAAATTATCCCCGCCAAATTTCTAAGCTATAACCCGTCGGACCCGGAAGAACGCAAATACTTCGGCATGTATGCGATGGATGGCGTGCCGGCCGGCCAAAGCGGCCTGCCTGACGGGACCATCCGCTTTGTGCGGCCCAATGAATTTAAAACCGATTTTGCCATCGTCCTGGGCGGCAAAAACTTCGGTTGCGGATCTTCTCGGGAACATGCCCCCCTGGCCATTGCCGAGGCCGGCGCTCGCGTTGTGCTGGCGGAATTTTATGCGCGCATCTTTTTCCGCAACTGCGTCAACGGGGGCTATTTAGTCCCCTGCGAAACCGTGGATCGCCTGGTGGAAATCACCAAAACTGGTGATGAAATGATTGTCGATATTGATCAATCCCTGGTGACGAATCTCACGCGGAATACGACTCATAAACTTAAACCGCTGGGCGATGTCAAACCCATCATTGATGCCGGCGGCGTATTCCAATACGCCCGTGAGGCCGGAATGCTTAAATCGATGTAATGCCGGGGCCGTTGTGTCGCCAACGCGAAATTGTCCATACCGCTAACTTTAATGTGTGGGCGTGACAGAGCACCGTGGTGATAGCCCGGAGGTTCTTTGGCGGCACGAGATTAACCACCGGGTGAATCATTGGGTGCGCGTAGCAGTCGCATCGCGTGATTAAGCATCGTGACAGCACTATGAACTTTTTTTCCAGTCAGGTATGTTGTTGCCATGAAAATATTACTCATTGGTTCCGGCGGACGTGAACATGCGCTGGCTTGGAAAATTAAATCCAGCCCGCTTTGTGATACGCTTCTGATCGCGCCTGGCAACCCCGGAATGGCTGGCTTGGGCGAATTAATTCCCGTTAAAGCTGACGCCATCGCCGAGCTGGTCGCGTTGGCGGTTACACGTGAGGTGGATCTGGTCGTAGTAGGCCCGGAAGATCCGCTTACATTAGGGCTGGTCGATGCGTTGGCGGAGAAAAGAATCCGGGCGTTCGGCCCGCGTCGCCAAGCCGCACAGTTGGAAGGGGACAAAAGTTTTTCCAAAAAAATCATGCGCGAAGCCCTGATTCCAACCGCCGAGGGCCGCAGTTTTAATAATATGCGATCCGCGTTGTCGTATGTGGAAACACGCACGGAGCCGCTGGTGGTCAAAGCCGCCGGACTGGCCCGCGGCAAAGGGGTTATTGTCTGCCGCGATCCGGTGGAGGCCATGGATGCGGTCCGCGATATGATGGAGAAAAAAATCTTCGGGGCCGCGGGCCAAACCGTGGTCATTGAAGAGCGCCTCGATGGCCCGGAAATATCCCTGCTGGCTTTTGTGGATGGGCAAAGCGCCTACATTATGGAATCCGCCCAGGATCATAAACGCATCGGAGACAATGACACCGGCCCCAACACCGGCGGCATGGGGGCTTTCAGCCCCGCGCCGCTGCTGACTGATGAACTGCTGGCGCGCGTCCAGCGGGAAATTATTGTTCCACTGCTTGATACGCTTAAGCGCAATGAAATTGAATATTGCGGAATACTTTACATCGGCCTGATGTTAACTCCCGGCGGCCCCAAAACACTGGAATTTAATTGCCGATTTGGCGACCCCGAAGCGCAACCGCTGCTGATGCGGCTGGAAACTGACATTGTGGAAGTCATGCTGGCCTGTATTGATGGAAAACTCGACGGCATTACGCTGGCTTGGAAACCCCAAACCGCGGTCTGCGTGGTACTGGCCAGCGAAGGTTACGGTTGGAAACCCGATGATCAGGTTATTCGCGGCGTGCCTGTTACCGGCATTGAACAAGCCGCCGCAATGCCGGATGTGCAAATCTTCCACGCCGGCACCGCACTGAAAGATGGCCAGTTGGTGACCAGCGGCGGGCGCGTTCTGGGTGTATGCGCCTTGGGCGATGACCTTGCCGACGCGCAAAAAAAAGCCTACGCCGCCGCCGCAAAAATTCATTTCCCCGGCATGCAGCTACGCCATGACATCGGCGGGCATTAACAGCGGCAAGAGCCTGTGCCATCGGCCCGTTTGCGTTATAATCTTCCCTGGCAATTGGTTTTGCGGAGAACTTTTATGGGTTTGACACAAGCAAATTTACAACAAAAATTTTATCAATCCGTCATGTTCTTGGCGATGGCATTTGTCGCGCTGTTCGGTGCCAACGCGGCCTTCGGTGCCAAAGTTAAACCGACATTGCTCGCGAAAGTGAATCCCAATACCGGCGTATATCGCCTGCAAAGTAGTTCTCCGGCATGGACGTTTTCCGGTTCTGTCCCGGCACCGTTGCAGGCGTTACACCACACCACCGGTAAAGACCGCCTTGGAAAATATAAACAGGTGAGTTTCACCTGGCTTTATAAAGGCAAGCTGGTTTCCGGTGCCATTCGCACGTATGTCGCGAATCCCGTGGCGCAATTTATTGTTACCTTTCAGCAGGCCACAGCGCATTGCCACATTAAATTTCCGGATTTCACTTCTGAGCCCCATGGTCTGCATATTCTCAGTTATCGCAATAATTCCTTCGCGCCGCCCCAGTTCTCGGCGGGGCAGTCCGGCACGCCCTGGCTGCTTTTTGACCGTCACTACAATGCCGCCATCATTTCCCCCGCCCGGCACTTTATCATTATGACCATGCGCGGCAACGGCATAACCCATACGCTGGTGCGGCTGAACCGGCATGTGGCAACTGTACCGGCCAAATTTCAGATTCGCAGCATCATGGTTATGACGCATGGAATTAATCATGCGTACGACATTTGGGGGCCGGCGCTGACAACACTTGGCGGAAAAATGCGGCCCGGAAATCAGGCGGCTACGGTGTTGCGGTATCTTGGGTACTGGACGGATAACGGAGCTACCTATTATTACCATTTCAATCGTAAACTGGGTTATGCCGGCACCGTGCTGGCGGAAACCCGTCATTTGCAGGCGCGCAACATTCCAATTCATTATCTCGAACTCGACAGTTGGTGGTATCGCAAAGATTCCACCAATTACCTGGGAAAAAAAGCCCGCTCCATGCTGCCGAAATATCAACATCAGGACTGGGATAAATTCGGCGGCATCACGCATTACACTGCCAGCCGGCATCTATTTCCCAAAGGCCTGGAAGCATTTGATCAGCGGGTGGGCCTGCCGCTGGTGGTGCATGGTCGCTGGATCAGCCGAAAAAGTCCTTATCACAAGCGGTATAAAATTATCGGTATTGCGCCGGTGGATGCGGGCTATTGGAATCACATTGCGCGCTATCTGCATGACAATGGTGTGGAAACTTATTTGCAGGATTGGCAAAGCGTTATCGCCAGAAATTCGCATTTTTTCTCAAACTTAACCGCCGGACATGATTTTTATCATGGAATGGCCGACGAAATGGCGTCGCATGGCGTCTCGGTCATGTACTGTATGCCCCTGCCGTGTGAATTGCTGGAATCGTCCGAACTAAATAATGTCGTAGCGACACGTGTCAGCGATGACATATTTATCCGCCCAAGGTTTTACGCCTGCCTGTTTACCTCACGTTTGGCGGGGGCGCTTGGCCTGTGGCCCTGGGACGATGTGTGTATGTCCTGGCGGACTGACAATGTATTGTTGCAGAATCTTTCCGCAGGCGTGGTCGGATTCGGCGACCCGATCAACAGGGAGAACCGCACCAATTTGATGCGGACCTGCCGCAGTGATGGCGTCATTATTAAGCCGGATGTGCCCATTGTGCCTATTGATTCCGCCTATCTCGACGGCGCATTGCACATCGCCGCGCCTGTCATAGCGCGCACGTATACCAATCAGGATGGTGTGAAAACCGCGTATGTGTTTGCGTTCGCCCCCAATCCGCAGGATAAAAAAGCCGTCAAGTTCTCCGCGCGTGATATTGGCCTGCACGGAGCTATGTATGTATATAATTATTTTACCAGGGCTTCGAAGTTGGTCCCCGCGGACGGCACATTTACCGGTGCGTTAGGGGCACATGCCGCATCGTATTATGTGTGTGCTTCACCGGGGGCCGCGGGCATTGCGTTTATGGGACAACGCGGAAAATTTGTCGGTACCGGCCGGGAAAGAATTCCCGCCCTGGCCGATTTGCCCGGCGCGTTGATGGCGGCGGTCGCCTTTGCGCCCGGGGAGGATGTTGTCACGCTGCACGGATTCGCGGCGTACAAACCGGTGGTAACCGTGCATGGCGGAATCGCCGGCGCGGTATTGTATAACCGCTCCACGCGGCAGTTTGTGGTACGCGTTTCACCGTCAATTACCGCTCCGCTGCGGGAACTCGATGGCAGCGTGGTCAAAGAAATCAATGTGGTTTTCAGTCAGCCCAAACAACAATAAAAAAAGAGATGACTATGACATCATCATCCAAGGATTCCAGGCAACCGCGGCGTTCAACTTCCGGCCATGACATCAGCGAGCTAAGCGCAAGCCGGATCAATGAATTGGCTGAAAAATTAACGCCCGAAGAACGCCGCATCATGCTGGATCATGGCACCGAGCCGCCGTTCTGCGGCGGGTTACTGCACAATAAGGGTGACGGCGTATACGTCTGCCGACTTTGCGCTTTGCCGCTGTTTAAGTCACAGGCTAAGTTTGATTCGCATACCGGCTGGCCGAGTTTTTATGAGCCGTTTGATCCCGACCATGTGCGGAATATTGTCGATGAAAGCTACGGCATGATTCGCACTGAAATCCGATGCCGCCGCTGCGGCAGCCATCTGGGCCACGTTTTTGACGACGGGCCGGCCCCGACCGGGAAAAGGTTTTGCCTTAATTCTGTGGCACTGGAATTTAAAGCTTTGGAATCCCTGCGCGATGTGCCGCCCTCGGATGTCTAAAACAACGTGTCAGTGACTCGTACAGGAGTTTTCAGCCATGCATAAGAAATTACGAAAAGCTCTGGTCTATGTGATACTCCTGGTGCTGGTATTGGTTGTGGCCGTCTGGTTTTCCATTGATGGCATTCTTCGCAGCCAAATTCAAAGCCGGGCAACGGAAGCTCTGGGAACACAAACCACTCTGGGGTCGGCAAAGCTCAGTATTTTTGGCGGCAGTCTGGCTCTGCGGGATCTGACGGTCAACAACCTCAAGGGTTATCCCGACGCCCACCTGCTGACCATGCGCTCCTGCAACGTACAAGTCAGCCTGCACAGCCTGTTGACAAATACCGTGGTGATCAAGCTTATCAACATCACGGGCTTGCATATATCCATGGATCAGAACGGCCTGTCCAATAATCTCATAGCCGAAATAAACCATTTGAATAATCAGCAGAGTTCCGCGGCAACTTCCACCCCCACCAAAGGCTCGGGCGGAAAAGCTCTGGCCATTACTCAGGTCGTGCTGCGGAACACCGTGGTGCGAATGGATACCTCCCTTTTGCCGGGGCAGAAGGGTGTCCCAATTGTTATCACGATTCCTCGTATGGTACTGAACCAACCGACCAACCCGCATGGCCGCCCATTGCGGCTGGCCGGCCTGATGGAGCAAATTTTGGTGCAGGTTGCCAAGAGTCTGGCGAATAATCCGATCATTCCATCGCCAGTTCGCGCCACGTTGGGCACAGCCACAGCCATTATCGGCTCGGGTGCCGGCACATTGATCCACGGTGCGGGCGCGGCGGTTACAGGCGCAGTGAATTCCCTTGGACATCTGTTTAGCCCCGGCAACAAAACCAGCAGCGGAGGCGCGAAGTGATTGCGGCAGCGATCGCTCAAATAACCGCAGCCGCCCGCGGCACGGACTGGCCGGACGTGCTGATTTTCGCCTTGACTTATTTTGGCCTGGCATTGGGCGATATTCCCTTCACCCGCCTGGATCGCTCCAGCATCGCTATTTTGGGCGCTGTGGCTGTATTGTTATTTCATCGCATGAGCCTGCATGAGGCGATGGGGGGTGTGGATTTTCCCACGTTGATTCTGCTGATCAGCCTGATGATCATTTCCGCGCAACTGCGCCTGGCGGGCTTTTATGACGCCGTGGTGCGGCGAATTGTCTCGGCGGCGCATAAACCATGGCGATTGCTGGCGGGGCTGATTGTATTTTCCGCCCTGCTTTCAGCGCTGTTTGCCAATGATGTGATCTGTCTGATCTTTACACCCGTGCTGTGCCTGGCGCTGCAACGTGCCCGACGGGATCCAATTCCCTATCTGATGGCTTTGGCGACCGCATCCAACATCGGCTCGGCGTGCACGCTGATCGGAAATCCGCAGAATATGCTTATTGGAGAATCCGCCCATCTTCATTTTGCCGCTTATTTTATAACTGTATTACCGCTGATCCTTTTTTGCCTGGTTCTGAATTTTTCCGCCATTGCCGTTATTTATCGTACCCAACTTTTCGCCGATGTTGAGCCGCCCGCCGCTTCTGAATCTACCCATGAACATCACCGTCCGCCAGTTCTGCGGCGGAATTTAATTATCAAGACGCTGGTGGTCATGGGAATACTCCTGGCCGTCATGTTGGCGGGATCTATGCTTGACATCAGCCGACCGGTGGCCGCCATGGCGGCGGCGGGCGTTATTCTGATATCACGCAAAACCCGTCCCGCGGATTTATTTGCTCTGGTGGATTGGAATCTGATTCTGCTTTTCATCGGTCTGTTTATCGTCATTGCCGATGTCCAGAGCCACCATCTTCTAGCGCCAGCGCTTCATGCACTGGCCCGCATGGGCATAGAATTAAAATCCCATTTGCCCTTGGCTGCGGTCACACTGGTATTGTCCAATATCGTCAGCAATGTGCCGGCAGTCTTACTCATTAAGCCGGCTATTCCCCTGGCGGCCACGCACACATGGTATCTGCTGGCAGTCGTCAGTACGCTGGCGGGAAATCTTACGCTTCTAGGTTCCATTGCCAATTTGATTGTCGCCCAGCAGGCGCAGCCATTTGCCGTCAATTTGAAATTCCGCGAATACCTGAAAGTCGGCGTCCCCCTGACCCTCTGTTGCGTAACCCTGGCCGTGCTCTATTTCAAAATAATCTAAACCGCATGAATACTACTGGATCGCCCTATTCTTAATGGCCGCCCAGGTCAGGTTAAATCTGGCCAGATACTTTCGCAGTCGATCAGCATCATTGGCCACGTGCGCTGATAGACTGTTTTATCAATTATGATACACTTTGGCTGATTCGGGCGTACCGGCCTTAAAAGGATGTTATAAGCATGGCGGGACATTCTCATTGGAAATCTATCAAGCATAAAAAAGCGGTGGTCGACGCGCGGCGCGGCAAAGTTTGGAGCAAGCTGGCCCGGCTGATTATTATTGCCGCCAAGCGCGGCGGCAATCCGGATGACAACTTGGCCCTGCGCTACGCCATTGATAAAGCCCGCGCCGCCAATATGCCCAACGACACCATTGAAAAAGCGGTCAAACGCGGTACCGGTGAACTTGGGGCTGATAACTACGAACCGGTGCTTTATGAAGGCTATGCCACCGGTGGCGTGGCGATTCTGGTGGATGCTCTAACGGATAATCGCAATCGCACAGCCGGTGAAATCCGGGTGATTTTTGACCGCAACGGTGGGGCGGTAGGGGCGGCAAATTCTGTGGGCTGGATGTTTACCAGTCAGGGGGTGATCGCGGTGGAACGCCAGGTGATTGAAGAAGATAAACTTATCGAATTAGCTCTGGAAGCTGGTGCCCAGGATGTGCAGACCTCCGAAGAGGGATACACCATTTTAACCGCTATGGCAGATTTTGAAAAAGTCCGAAAAAGTCTGGCAGGCTATAAAATCCCCATCGCCTCCGCGGATTTGTCCATGATTCCCAGCCAGACGATAAGCATCAGCGGGGAACAATCGCACAAAGTTCAGGCTCTTATCGACGCGTTGGAAGAAAATGACGACGTGCAAAATGTCTATACCAACGCCCTGTTTGAAGATTAAAAACCCACTATTATTGGAAGCGGCAATAATCATATTTTTATCGATGAAGAATCCGCGCGCATCAGCCGATAGAAATGGGTGTTCGCATCGGAGTTAAGAGGAACCGACGCGGAAGAAGTGCTGTTTTCCTCGGGTTGTCTGTGTTTGTGCAAGGGAACGTATTATGGTAACGAAATCAACAAATGCCAATGAAACGGATCGGCCCGCGTCGGCGGTTCCCCCGGTTGTGCCGTTGTCGGACAATCGGCCCGCCCCGGCGGAAAAGCTGACGGTAACTTTCGGTGATTCGGCCGCTGCCGCCACGGCACCAGTGGTAAAGTCCCAGGTTCCACCTACGCCAATTCCCGGCGGATCGATATCGCAAGAGCCTGCCTCCATGCCCAAATGGGTTTCATGGAGCAGTGTCATTGCCGCGCAGGCGGCGTGCGTGTTGCTGCTGGCCGCAACATTCTTTATGCCTCATCAGGTCGGAGAAACCGGCTGGTGGACCGGGCTAAAAGCGGGATCGCTGGCGTCTGCGCTTCCGGGAGCGCTTAAATTTACCGAGATCGCCGGTGCCATTGCGGGGCTGATTTTAATTCCCCTGTTCCGTGGTGATGCCCGTGGGCGCTTCATGCTCAACATAAGCGCGAGTTTAACAATTCTGTTAATTCTAGCGATGCTCCAGCAGAACCTTATTGGTATTAACCTCGTGCTGCTCCCGATTGCCGGCCTGCTTTCTCTGGCGGCGCTTTCGGCGATATTGCAGGCGCGTACACTGGCACCTAAGTCTGAATCGCTAAGCACCTGGCAATTTATGTTTTCAATCGCGGCGATTGTGATGTGGGTGTTGCCGGCGCTGGAATCTGTAACCGATCCGGCCTTTGCCCAGATTTTTAATGCCATGGGCGGTTCATTGCTCCGTGGCGTATTTGCGGCGGGGGCTATTTGTGCCTTGCTGGCGGGTGTAGTCGCAATATCAGATTCGCAAGGTAAGTTCTCTCTTGTCCTTAACCGCATTACCCGTGCGATGACTTTTGTCGCGTTCTTGATGATCAGCTCCGTGGGCTTTGCCGCCGCGTTGTCCATCTCTCATGTGATGGCCGGCCCGGGAATGACCAAAGGCTGGTTTGGTGTGGGCGTGATGTGGTTGTTCCTGTTGATCACCGCGTGCGTGATTCTGACCTGGGCAGGGTTGACCCATCAGTTCTCCCGCAAGGCGATCAGCGGTGAAGATCAACTGTCGTCAGACTCGCCTTCCGTGGCTGTGGCTGGTGCCTAGACTTAAGCCCACCTGCGAAAACTCAATAAAGTAAAGCCGGCCTGCTTCAGGCCGGCTTTTTTCGTCTGTAGGCTCGCCAGCGCTGCGGAGGTGGTCAAGCCAGAATCGTGGCGATTCGCTCCAGGCCAATATGCCGATATAATATGAGGCGATCGGGAAGGGCCGATGACACAGCCCCTCCGGGATGAAGGGACGCGCGAACGTGAAAAACGTACCGACACATTCACATCGGCAAACCATGGGCCGCCATGGCGTAGCTGGTGCCGCACTGCCATTGCCGGCGAGCATGGGCAGCGTTGCCCCGGGTGCGCCGGCGACTTCCGTACCGGTTGATACCAGCGATCAGCCATCCGCAAACTCTGTGGCACCATCAGCCCAGGCCGGCCAACCGTGGCCGATCCCGCGCCGGCGATTTGAATTATCCACGCTGTTAGTTTCTGAATTTGCCTGCTTATTGCTCATTGCGCCATTCTATTTGATATTAGGGCACGGACCGCAACTTTATTCACTCCGGGATCTCAACGCTCCGGTGTTTCACACCACGGTAACGCAAAGTGTTGAGGCCATTGAATTAATTACGGGCATTTTGGCGATGCTGACACTTCCATTTTTATCCCGCCCGCGCCGTGCGACATGGATGCTTCTCATGGGATTTTCGATTCTGGCGATGACGTATTTCCTCGCCAACCAGCAGGGGCCGTTGATGGTGATACTGGTGGAATACCCCGCAGTGGCCTTATTGGCTTTGGTCTGCCTTGATGCACTTACCGGGATACGCCCCGCCGCAGTTTACAGCGAATTGTTTAACACCCGCCAATTGGCCTTTGGCGCTGTGGTCACGATTTTATGGTTCCTGCCGATGGTGGAATTATTTACCTGCCGCACGGTTGACAGCATCGTGTCAGCCCAGAAATCACCGTGGGTCCATGGTGTCATGGCGGCGGCGATTCTGGGCGCTGAAGCTGCCGGCATTATCGCTTTGGCGGGGTATTTTTCACGCTTTAACCGCTGGGTCAACACTGCAGGCCGGCTATGCGGAACATTGGCTTTAACGGTCACCATGGGCATGGGTTTGTGGTGTGCCATGCGGGATTCGGAACTCATCAGCGCTCAGCAGCAATGGCTGCACCCCGAACTGTTGTGGATTTTCATTCTCATTTCCGCAGCGCTACTGCTGGTATGGTCCGGCCTGACCCAAAAATTCATCCTCACCGCCGCCAACGAACGCGGTGAAGCCGAGTAACGGCCGGTCTGCTTGCCAAATGGAGGCCATCGCGCCCGCGTTGCATAACCCGATATACAGAAATAAATTCACGCATGGAAAGGACAGGTTATGGCGGAATTCACACGGCGGAATTGGTTATCTTCTGCGGCGATGGCCGGCATGGCAATCACTACTCCGGCGGGACTTGCTTTGGCCGGTGCCAATGTGGGAGCACCGTCCCGGCACCCTGAGGCAGTCGGTTTGCACGCTCGCAATGTCGTCGCGTTCGGCGCTGATCGCAACGGTCACAAGGATGCCACCGGAGCTTTTCAAAAAGCTTTGGACGCTGCGCATCATGACGGCGGCGGAATCGTCCATGTGCCGGCCGGGCAGTATCTCATTGCCGGTTCGCTTGATGTTCCACCTTATACCGCCCTTGAGGGCGTCAGCCGCGGTCCAACCTCGCATTCCACGTTGGGCAAGAACACGCATAAGCCCGGTGCTGCGGCGGGATCGGTACTTCTGGCGACTGGTGGCGAAGGGAATCAGGACGCGACACCGCTGATTTCCATGGCGGAAAATTCTGCCGTGCTTGGCTTGTGCATATTCCATCCCCACCAGAATGCCAATAGCACGCCCGTGGCCTATCCCTGGGCAATCAGCATGAAGGGTAATAACTGCACGGTTGAAAATGTTGAACTATTGAATACATGGTACGGCATTCGAGCGGTGCAGGCGCATCGGCATTTAATTCGCAATGTGACCGGACAACCACTGAAAATCGGCATTTTGGTCGATGAGGTGTACGACATTGGACGCATTGAAGATGTTCACTTTAATCCATGGTGGAGCGGCAGTCGCGCGGTGCTGGAATTTATCTACCGGCATGGAGAATCCTTTGTCTTTGGTCGCACGGACTGGGAATATGTCCTGAACACTTTTTCCTTTGGTTACCAAGTGGGCTATCGCTTTATTGAAGGGAAAACCGGCGCGTGCAACGGTAACTTCCTGGGCATCGGAGCAGATGCGTCCTGGCATGCCTGTGTCGTTGAACAATCTCAGGATCCCGGTTTATTAATTACCAACGGCGAATTTGTCTCCTTTGATTATCTCAAGCTCGGCGGCGAAGTTGATCCGGTGCAAGTGGTTGTCAAGGCTCCTAACCGTGGACCAGTGCGGTTTGTCAATTCGTCCTTCTGGGGGCCTTGTCGGCAGATCGCCCGCCTGGAGAATCAAAGTACGCTGGGATTTGGCCAATGCACATTCTGCAATTGGAATCATCGTTTTTCCGCCATTGAGGCGGCCTCCGGCAATCTTTCTGTTACTGGATGTGAGTTTCGCCAAGATTCGCCGCAAATTACACTCGGTGCAACGGTGCGGCAGGCGGTGATTACCGGGAACATGGCCAACGGGTCGTGGCGCATCAACAATGCCATTGGGAACCGAGCGCAAATCGGTCTAAATAGTGTATCCTGACCGATGCCAGCCAAGGCATTACAATCATCCGCGGTTGATCGGCGAATATCGGATCAATGCTTTTTGAGAGGATCAGAATATGAATCATCCCGCCTTAAAATTATTACAACGTCGGGATTTACTCAAAGCGGCATCTACTGCCGCTGCTGCCGCGATGTTGGGGTCTCTTTCTGGTTGCGGTAACACGCATGCCGGAGTCGGTGAGCCGAATAATAACTCCACGATTAAACAATCCGATGCAAGCGGAACGCGTAATACCGACCCCCTCATCGGCACGGGGTGGCATGGTCACACATTCCCCGGAGCTACCGCCCCATTTGGATTAGTGCAATTAAGCCCGGATACCGCCGGGCCGCCGGAAGCAAAATGGTCGGGTAACGGGATGAACCCTTATGGGTGGGACCACTGTCCCGGCTATCATTTCGCGGATAATGTTGTCAAAGGATTTAGCCACACGCATCTTTCGGGTACCGGTGGCAAGGACCTTGGTGATGTTCTACTTATGCCGGTAGTGGAAGGCCGCAACTGGAGTTGGGAAGCACTGGCTCCGGGTAAGCAACATGCCGATCAGATCGCCGCCTTAGGCCCCGATTCCGGCTGGGTTTCCCGAGGTGGCGGCACGGGCTACAGTTCCAGCTTTTCCCATCAGCAGGAAACCGCTCGTGCCGGGTATTACAGCGTGTATCT
>DAHVEJ010000096.1 GCA_027313145.1 Phycisphaerales bacterium
GTCGCGCAGATACACGCTGGGGCATTGGATAATTTCCGAAACGCAGAATATCAGCGGAACGTGGGCCACAAGCTTCTTTGGCGATGATGGCCATAACTCGGTCGGGTTCCTACCTACGCCGCCAACGGCAACACCAGCAACACCGACGCCGCGGACAGATTTATTCGCCTATACGGGATAAAAATGCTGCGGGGGACAGAACCGGAATGGCGGAGTTTTTGAAATGGCGCATGTCCCGTCTCACAATGATGGCGGCCCCGGCTTTCACGGCGCTGTGATATTGCACGGCGTCCTCAAAATCGCGCAGCGGCGAGGCCAGAGCCGCGTCAATCAAGGGTCCATCTACGGGAATCACATGAAAAATTTCGCGGACCAGCCGGATGCCGCGGAGGGCCGTGGCGTGATCGGCGGCCCGGTGTAGCAGATAGTAAAGGGTAACGATGCTGGTGGCGGATACCAATCCATTGATAGTGCGAGTTTCAGCGGCGGCCCAGAGCGCCGCCGAAGCCGCATAATGTGCTTCGCGACGGGCCAACACGTCCAGCAAGATATTGATGTCCACCAAGCCGCGTTGGCTCACTGGCCATACCTCGCGCTCAACGCTTCTTGGGTCAGTTGTCGGTCTGATTTTCCTCGCGGTAAAGGAATCAAACCGCTGGCGCGGCGTGTGATGGGGGTAAGCGAGGCGGGCCGACCTCTCGTGGCCATGGATCGTATAAACTGGCTGAAAAGGCCGGAAACGCTTGTACCTTGCCGGTCAGCGAGTTTTTTTGCCAGATCAATGACATCGGAATCTGCACTGAGTGTCAATTTGGGCATCTTCCGTACTCCGGATACGTATGCAACACCCTTAACTATACCGCTTGATAATCCACAAAGCAAAAGCGGGTGAGGACACCCGCGGTCCCAGGGATGCCCGGAAAAATTGCCACACCCAAACCCTGGGGGCCCAAAGCGTCACTGCGTATGGCACCAGCAGCGAGACCTATTTTCCCGGCGCTGGGCCTGTTGATTTATTCATAAATCTTGCTTGCATCAGGCCTTGGTGCCCTAAAAATTGGGGTGGAGCCGCACAAAACAAGGTTAAATCAACAGGCCCCGCGCCGGGACCGCAATACACCACTGATCGGCATGTCATCGGTCAGACGGGCAATCCCGATAACACCTCATCATCTTTGGATATCGGGACAGGTTCTACCGAAACCATTTATGATGCGGCGGGCCGGGTGATTGGCACGGATCGTGTCAGTGGGCTGGTGATTACCGTCGGTACCAATGCGGCGGGCGTTGCGTCCACGGCGCAGACCAATCCCTGGGAAGTGCAACGGGGACGTGATTAGTGAATTGAAATAGAGGCGGATTTAATACGGTGCTGGGCTGTGGATTGTGCGGCGGTAAAATGGGTGGTATTGTGACGCTTGGACCGGCGATCGTGGCCGCTGCACCGCACGATAAGTAACGAGTAAAAAGTTGGTCGCAACAGTCGAAACACTTTCGGAAACCAAGTTGTGCGGCGGCCGTCCGGGAGCCTCCGTTTCCTCTCCTGCCTCCGTGGTGAAAAACAGCGGCCCGATGAATTCTGAACCTGGAACCTGGAACTTGGAACACGTTGGTTCACAAGAGGCGGCGGAGGTGATCGGAGGGGATGTTACAATGGCTACTGAACGCTGCCCCAGTATCAACGCTTTTGCTTTGCTCATTGCTCATTGAGGATTTGGGCTGCGTGATATCCGCAAGTTCCTTGACGCAAGTTCCTTGACCTTGGCATGGGATTCGGGTACTTTAAATGGGCACGAATCGGGGGCATAGCTCAGTTGGGAGAGCGTCTCGATGGCATCGAGAAGGTCAGGGGTTCGAGCCCCCTTGCCTCCATGTTCGTAAAGGCCGCGATGTAAACGCATCGCGGCCTTTTTAACGTACTAGCTGGAATCACGGATGAAAGAATATCTTGATCTGGTCAAACTGGTCATGGACCAAGGCACCCGCAAGGCCAGTCGTACCGGGGTGGATACCATCAGCTACTTCGGGGCATTTTACAAAGTGAATCTCGCTGATGGGTTCCCTTTGCTGACTACCAAAAAGGTTAATTATCCGGCGGTGCTCAAGGAACTGCTTTGGTATCTTTCGGGAGAAGAGCATATTCGTAATTTGCGCAAGCAGACCAAAATCTGGGATGCCTGGGCGGACGAAAACGGCGAACTGGAAACTGCCTATGGCCGTTACTGGCGCAGATTTCCCCATCCTGTGCAGAAAAGCCACGCGCCGATCTCCCAGACCGGTCAGGCCACCGCACCAATTCAGGAAATAGATCAAATTGCCTATGTCATCAATGAAATAAAGCGCAACCCCAACAGCCGACGGCTTGTGGTCAGCGCCTGGGAACCCGGTAACGCCGAAACCAGCAAACTTCCGCCGTGCCATTACAGTTTTGTATTTCAAGTTCTGGACGGCAAACTGAATTGCCATCTTTCCCAGCGCTCCGGCGATATTGCTCTGGGAATTCCCTTTAATCTGGCCTGTTACGCCACCTTAACACAAATGATTGCCCAGGAATGTGGTTTGGCTGTGGGCCAATTCGCACATACGATTGTTGATGCCCACATATACGTTGCCCAAAGCGACGGTGCCATGGCGGAATATGACCATCTCGCCGGCTTGCGCGAACAACTCACACGTTCCCCGCGGCCGCTGCCGCGCCTGGAAATCGCCCGCAAACCCTTTGATCAATTAACCTTCGATGATTTCAAAATCATCGGTTACGATCCGCATCCGGCGATTCAATTCAAAGTGGCTGTTTAACGCCGCAATGACTAAATCCAGTGCCGCCGGCCACCCACCGGGGTTATCACCAGGTTGCTCTATGAGGCGCTGGCTTGCTACTAGCCGTGGTTTGCGTATCCTTGCGGGGGTTTAGAGGAGTGCTTTGTGGCTGATCCGCAGACGACGTTGTTAAAAACCTGCTTTTATGATTTTCATATTCGCCAAGGCGCGAAAATGGTGGACTTTGGCGGATGGGCGATGCCATTGTCCTATCGCGGCATTATTGCGGAGCATGAGCAAACGCGAAAAGCCGCATCGGTCTTTGATGTCTCGCACATGGGGCGGCTGCATTTCAGCGGGCCGGATGCTTTGCGATTTTTGCAACATATCTGCACGCGGGACTTATCCAAGGCAGTGGTGGGGCAGTCGCTCTACAGCCTGATCTGCAAACCTGATGGCGGCGTACTGGATGATGTGATTGTTTCCCGGTTTGATAAATATTGGCTGATGGTGTGCAACGCCTCCAACCGGCTTAAGCTGCTGGAATGGTTTAAGGCCAACAGCACCGGCTTTAATTATCAGTTGAAAGATGAGACGATGCAGTCGGCGATGATCGCCATCCAGGGTCCGAAAGTCATGGCCCTGCTGGATGCTCTTCTGCCGGAGCCGGTGTCATCGTTAAAGCGCTATCACTTCATGACGCAAAGTTATCTGATCGCCAAGTTTACCGTATTCCGCAGCGGCTACACCGGGGAAGACGGTGTGGAGATCATCTGCGGATCAACCATTGCGCAAATGGCATTGAATATGCTTTTTAAGCAGGGACGGGACGTTCGGGAAGCTCCGATGCAGCCCGCCGGACTGGGCGCACGCGATACGCTGCGAATGGAGGCGGGGATGCCGTTGTATGGCCATGAACTGCATGAGAATATTGATCCCATTTCCGCCGGTCTGGAATGGGCGGTGGCGACTGAAAAGCCGTTTATCGGTTCAGTTGCCTTGGCGGAAATCAGACAACGCGGCCCGGAGAAGCGGCTGGTGGGGTTAGCGGTTGATGGCCCACGGACCGCCCGGCAGGGGATGACTTTGTGGGCGGGGGGGCACGAAGTGGGTGCCGTTACCAGCGGTGCCGGCAGTCCGACGTTGGGCCACGGCATTGCCATGGCTTATGTGCAATCCGTGTGTGCCTCGGAAGGTACCGCGTTGGAAATTGATCTGCGTGGCAATCGCGTCGCCGCCACCGTGGTCAAATTGCCGTTCTATAAGCTGTCAAAATCCAGCCCCTGAGCCGGCTTTTATAAGTAGCATTTGTTTTATGATGTTTGTTTTATGATTTAAGGCCCCCGATATTTCGGTTACACTATCGCCCAGACAGCGCCGGTATGCGGCGCTTAGTTATTTCAGGAGTTACCATGCCATCGCCCGCGGATTATCTTTATACGCAAACCCATGAGTGGATGAAAAAAGAGGGGGATATTCTCACCATCGGCATTACCCGCTTTGCCGTGGATGAGCTATCCGATGTCACTTTCGTAGATCTGCCGGCCATAGGCAGGAAAGTGGCGGCGGGCGGGACGTTCGGTGAAATTGAATCGGTCAAAGCCACCAGTGAGCTTTATGCACCGGTAGAAGGGGAAATTGTGGCCGTCAATGACGCGCTGAAAAAAGACCCGTCGCTGGTGAATCAGGATCCCTACAGCGCGGGCTGGCTGGTGAAACTGAAAACAACCGTCGAGCCGCATGGCTTTATGACCGCGGCACAATATGACAAAGTGCATAACATTGCGTGAGCCGTCAGGTCTTGACCATATCCAGCATGACAATCGCCAGCGGGCCGAACAGGACTACCGGCAGCCAAGCGCCGGCAAACGGAGATAAGCCCGCTCCGGCAAGCTGGAAGAATACAAAGGTCGTAACAAAACACCCCGCGCTGATGGCACTGCACCAGAGCATGTTGGTTACCAGTTTATTAGGCTCCCGCGCCAGCAGAAACGGAATGCCGATCAGCAGCATGATCATATTCATAATAAGCTGGGTGATGCGGGTGTACATGATTTTTTCCAGGGCCACGCGCGTCGCCGGGGTGCTGTAGAGAATAAGCTTGTCAATCTGGGCGGTGGACAGATATTCCACCGCCTTTTTCTGAAAAATCAGATTCAACTGCCCCGGCGTAACGGGCGTTTGATAGGTCATTTCCTTCACCGGCTCCGGGCGGTCATTGGGATTGGCCGCTTTGGCGGCGTTGATCTGCACCACATCATACATGCGCCAGCCGCCGGAGACGGGGCCTTCTCCAATGTCCTTTTTCCATACGGCTTTTTTTGCCAGAATCATGGCTTTCGCGTCACCGAGCTTATTACGCTGAATAATGCGGACGTTCCGCATGGTTTTGGTTCTTGCGTCATAGCTGGACGCCAGCACCAGTGAGTTGTCACTTTCCGGTACAAAATAAATGGGTTCATCAGGCCCGAATGATGCGGAAACCTGTCCGTGTTTCCGCAGTAATTTGCTGATGTTGGCGGGCATGAGCACTTCCTGATCCACCACCACGAGAATATTAAATCCCACGGCACATAAAATAATGGGTGCCGCCACACGATACAGCGACACGCCACTGGCCAGCAGCGCAATAAGCTCGCGGTTACGGGTCATACGCACCATGGTGAACCCCGCCGCCAGCAGCGGAATAATCCCGGAAATCATGGAAAAAATGACCAGGGTTCGATACAGGTAAAACGTGGTAATTTCCCTAAGTAATCCCCAGAAGGCCTGCAACGCTGTGGCGTGCTGATACGCGTGGTTTCTGGTGAAGAGATTAAAATTGACAATCACATCCAGGAGAATATACATCCCGATCATCACGGCCAGTGCCAGCAGGCAGTTGATGAGGTAATTGCGGATAATGTATCGGTCAAGAATCTTCATGTCGGTTCCAGTTTATCGCTTAAGCAGTCGGGAATAAATAACGGCGTTGAGGACAAGAATAACGGCGTTGCCCGCCCAGATGACCACCGTTCCCGGCATGTCCGAATGAGGCGTCCGCGCGATCATTTCACGCCCCGTATTAATCAGTAACACCAGAATCATCGCGGGAACAACTCCGACGACAAATACGGCCAATGGATTGCGGCCCTGCAGAATAATTCCCAAGGCGGTACCCAGAATTACCAGGACAATACAGGAAAATGCGAACGATACGCGACTTTGAAATTCAGACAGGATCTGGCGGCGCAAACGATCTTCCTGATGATGAATTGTTTTTATGAGGTGCGAAACAATGGGCGACGCTTTCCTAATTGATGGAATGGCGGGTATGCCGGTATCCGGGATGACAGGATGGATTGAGGAAATGACGATTAAAGGTGGACCGGCATGAAATCGGCGGTCCAGCCCCATGTTTTTTTCACGGACATCGCCTGTGAGTTTTAGAGCCGCAACATATTTTTCCGCACCAACGGGTGCTCCTGTCGATAGTTGATCTGTTTCGCGCCGTGATATAAGCAGTTCTCCCTGGTTGGCAAGGTATATTTGCGTGATGTGTCCATGGTGCACTACCCGCACCTGCACCGGCACGCCCCCGGTGCCGGTCAATAGCAGATTTCCGTGGCTTCCAGTAAGCGTTGCCACCGGACTAAGCACAATGGCCGCACCCTGACGGCGCTTAAACATTACTGGTTTGCCGGGGTGAAATTGCTTCAAATACCACTGGGAAATGCTTTGCACCCGTAATTCATCCATCAAGGTTTTGAAGTTTTTAGCAATGCGGGGCAAAAGCAGCGGGTTGCGATCAAGTGCGGCCAAGCGGAATAAATCGAGAAACTTTGGCTTGCTATCCAGCAGTGAGCCAAAGGGTTCTGGTTTGCCATTTGGCGGCAAATAGCGCACGGTTCCCCGAATCTGTTGCAGGCTGTTGGAATTAAAGGCGGTGCCGTGATCCAGTTGTACGCCGACACTGACCTGATTCTTGGCGCGATTGGTATCGATGATAACATTGGCCGCTCGGGCGATAATTATGGAGGAGGGTTGGCCGTTCTGTAGTGGCATGGCCGCCAGGCCGCGTAACTGGATGATCTTGCGGGTAACGCCGGGCGGCGGCTGGTTATCGCTGGGAGTGGGCACGCGATAGGCGCTGTTGGCATAAATGACAAACTTATTTTGCAAATTGAACGGTTGCCGCTGATCCACGTTATGCAGGAGCATCGAAGCGACATCCGTTTGGATAACCTGGGAGGTTTTTTGCAGGAATCGCGGCACCACATATCCCACAAACGCCATATCCACCATGCCCACAGCCAATCCCAGCACCACCGCCGGCATTACCAGGGCCACATAGCTCACGCCGCTGGCCCGGGCACCGGTTAGTTCATTGTCTGTGGCCAATCGCCAATACACGATCACCGCCGCAAATAGCGCCGCCAGTGGAATGGAATACGCCAGCATAGCCGGCATGAGGTCCATGAGCACCCGCAGCAATTGCACCAGTGTAAGGCCCTCCTTGGTCAGCGGGCGAAATGTGCCACCAAATGCCAGAATCGTTGTCAGCACGGAAGTGGTCAGCGCGAAAATGCGAAGCAATTCGCGCAGAATATACCAATGCAGCGTTTTACTCATGGGGTTTCACGCCTCCCCGCAAACAGATTCGGCCTTGCCGCTTTGGGCGGCTTTATCGATGGCATGTAGCACGTGAACCACGCGCCCGGCCTTTTCCGCTGTGATTTCCAGCGGATCGTCCAGCCCCAGATGATCGGCAATGTTTTCATAATAGCGATAGCCCTGGCTGGGGGGATATTTAACACGTTGCGGCTCACTGGCAATGCCGTGCTGATGCACCGCCAACTGAAAAGAAGTGTCATTCCAATAATCAAGAATTCCGCCACGCGTGCCCAAAATTCGCCAGCGCGGTCGCGGCACAGACGCAATGGTGGATATTTCAAAATCCAGTGTGCCGCCATTTTTGAAGCGGATACAGGCATCCACCTGATCGTCATTGGTGACATGGTGCCACAAACGCTTTTGCCGCGTGGCTGTGACGGATTCAATCGGTGCGTCCATCAGTAGTAAAGCCCAGAATATGAGATGTGCGCCCCAATCATAATGCAGACCCCCGGAAATCGTTTTGCTCGACCGCCACCAGCTTCCGGGAGATGCAAAACAGCTCATGCCCGTTTCAATTTTAAATATGTCGCCCAGGAGTTTGCGATGGCGGATGATATCTTCCATGGCCAGGAAATCGCCGTCCCACCGCCGATTGTGGTACACGCTTAACAGAAGCCGATTGTTTTCCGCGGCAGCGATCATGGCGTGAACTTCATCAGAACTGGTAGCCATGGGTTTTTCCACAATGCAGTGTCGTCCGCTGTTAAGCACATCCACGGCCACATTGGCATGGGCATTATGTGGCAGAATAACGGTCAACAGTTGCGCATCGGTGTGCGCGAGCATCTGATTTATCGAGGTGTAACTTTGAATGCCCGGAAATTCCCGCTCCGCCGCTTTGGCTCGGGCCGGGTCAATATCACATGCCGCCACCGGGATGAATCCCGCATTTTGCATTTCGGTCAAATGAGTGCGGCCCATATTAAATGCGCCGCCATAGCCAATCACACCCACTTTTAGTCCCGGTCGTTCGGTAAACCCCATGCTCCAGCGCAAGCCACGCAACAGCACGGTTTGCCAGATTGTATCCTGCATATCGCCTACATCATGACCGATGGAGAAATAAAACACGCGGCCTGCGCCATAGGGGCGGATATACGCAACGGGCTCAAATTTACCCTGCCAACTGGCGTGCAGCAGAGTGGTGAAATCGCCGGCTTTCACGGCAAGTTGATACAGTTCCGTGTCGGCTTGAAATGTCGGTATGTGCCGCACAATGGTATGCCGGACGCCGGTGGGTTCAATCGAAAATTCCACTTCCGGGCCATGCTTAATGAATTTGCAGCCCAGCATATCAATATAACCCGCATTTTCCTTCCAACTGGCGCTGGCACCATGTAAGCCCACAAATCCGCGGCCGGATTTCACAAATTTCAGCAAGCCGGCTTCCTGCGCGTCGGTTAAAGTTCCGCCCTGAGTGCACACCAGGATGGCTGCGTAATTACTGTCAGGCAGGCTAATCAGAGCGTCCCGATCTTCAGTGGTATGGGGCTGAAATCCGTGTCTGGTCAGCAATTCTTTCAGGAATGCCGCCATCGCCGGAAAATCGTGATACTGCCCGCCGGTAATTATCAAAATGCTCTGTTGGGGCATTATTATTGCTACTCCGTATGTGGCCGCCATGGACCAGTACCACAGCGCGACAGCATTTTACTGTTTTACCGCGCGCCACGCACTATCACCTTGAGAACAATCACCTTGACTGGCCCCATGTTATCAATCCTCTTTACCAGTCAAAGCTCTCCCGCGACTGCCGCACCGCCTCCTGCAGTAACACGATGAACTTATCCCCAGTAGAGTTCATCGCGTCAAAATCACGAAATCGGCTGCCGGGGAAGCGGAGCATGAATGCTTCCGCATTCGAGCTGGGGCCTAGCACAAATTCCGCATCACATGCCAGGGCGGTAAGAATCGCCTCTCGGGTGGTGCTTTGCCGCTTTGGAGTTAATTCCACCGAAGTGCCTTGGACAATAACATAGGGCACACCGGTAATCTCGCGCAGGCGATAGGCGACATATCCAGTAAATTGCGTATCAACCGCGATCATGAGATCGAAAGGCTGTGCGTGCAGAATGTTCACCAGCCGCTCGACGACAAACGGAAATGCGAATGCCGCTCCTGGCCAGAGTTTATTGCCATGCGGCCCGCCGTGCCGTTCCAATACGGGCCAGCGCATGATATACGTCGCCAAGTTGGCGTGATCCCCTTGGGCAGAATTTGCCTTAGTGTCATCGGCCACGGCGTGAGTCTTGCTTGACCAACCCAGCATCGGCCGCAGCGCCGCCACGCTGACCGCGGTGTCCTGCCATGCCGCAAGCATGCGGGGCAAAGCCGCTATCCCGACTGGTGGAACGGAATTTGATTTCGGCCGCGCCGGGCCGAGAGTAATAAACAGCACCCGCAAATTGTATCCCTTTTCCTTATTGTCCATTGAGATAATGGTGCTATTATTGATACACGCTTGATTTTGTAAACCTTCAAGCGACTTAATGCGGCGATTGACCGGAATCCTGATTATGATGCACCCGAGGCCACAACGGCTTGGAAAAATAAACTTCCCTTCGGCTTCGACCCTGTTGTTGTTCCTTGGCATTTTGTTATGCGCAAGTGGATGTCCGGCGCACGCAGCGGCCCCCAAACTTCGTTATAAGCTCTTCCATCGCATTTCGTATGTTCATCCCGTGGATGGGATTCGCAATGGAGAACTCTATGTGCCGGACTCGGCAGGCTCACATCCAGCCGTTCTTTTAATACATGGCGGCGGCTGGGTGGATGGGAGCAACCATGACCACGGTGTGCGTTTTCTGGCGCCGCGGTTGGCGGCGCGCGGATGGGTGGTTTTTAACATCAATTATCGTCTGGTCCGACAGGGAGGAGAATTTCCCAAAGATGTTCAGGATGTCAAAAATGCTCTGGCATGGATGATCGTTCATGCCAAGCAATATCAGATTAATCCTCGGGCGATCATTCCCGTGGGCCTTTCCGCGGGGGCACATCTGGCCCTGATGGCCGCATATACGATTAAGGCAAACCGCTTTCCCGCCACGCAGTACCCCCATGTAAAGCTGCATGTAAAAGCAGCCGTGGGTTTTTATGCGCCCACGGATTCGTCCTTTGTTAAATGGCTGCCACATAAATCATGGGCGTATAAAATCTTGTTTAAGTATGTCGGTGCTTGGGTAAAAGTGCATCCCCGTCGCGGCCTGCTGATGGCGTCGCCGGTATTTTATGCCCGCGACGGCGTACCAACTCTGCTGATACAGGGTTTGGCGGACCGGCTGGTCCCGGCATTTCAGGCCACGGAGATGGCGGCAGCCTTGAAGAAAAATGGTGTGCCGGAGCAGGTGGTCATGATTCCCAATATTGGCCATGCTTTTATGAGCTTTTCGGACCCGGCGCGGGCGGTAGGCTTTGCGGCGCTGCTGAAATTCCTCCAGCAGCAATGCCCTTCCAGTGGAAAATCGCCGGCTACCGTGGCGGCGGTTCATTAGTTCATTAGCGGCGCGCAACACATGGCGCGGTGCGTTCGTTGGCCCGATGCGGAAGCATCGTGGCTGGTATACTCCGATTGGCCTTCACTGGGACAAATTAGGCGGTGGGATGCGTTGTACCGTAGGCATCTTGCCTGCATCGGAAACACGACAAAAGCAGGCGGGATCCCGGCGCGCACCGGGACGGTACCTACGCCGTCCTTGCCTTCGTGACCGAGTAGCATCAACGGCCGCGGAGTATAGCAGTGGTATCTGACGCTTCTCGGATCTCCACGCATCGGATATCCGCTTTGCTTACACCCCGCTTCCGGGAGTAATGGTTAGCCAACTCCCCAACCCTTTGGCGTAGCTGCCCCCTCATCTCAACCCCATAGCAAAGCAACGAACAGTTCAGACCCGCACAGCAAGGTCATTGAATAACATGAGGCGTCCCGCCCGACGAACGGGAGGCTACTACCTCCGAACGATTTTCCCGGCGAAGCCTCCGCAACCATGGAAGCCAGCCCGCAATTAACAACGACAACCTACAGCACATCCAACCCCGCGTGCGCCACAATTTTCTGTTTCGGTAGTGCCATCTCCGCCCAAAGATCGGTGCCGCCAAATGCAACGGCCATACTCAAACATTATCCCCGTTTCACCATTTGTGGAGGAATATCAATGTTTTATGGAATTAAACGGGTGAGGCACTACCTCGGGCGCGTGTCGTACTTTGGAAAACGGCAACCCGCCGGGCCGCGCCCCGCTGTTATTGCGAGGAAGATCGAACACGAAGATTTGCAGGTTAGTCACCACTGCGAGTCTGCGCCCGCGTCCTGAAAACGAGAGGGCGACGGGCACTACATCCGGCAACCGTGCCCAACGCACAAACTCCAACCTACCGTCGCGGATCAGAAAAATATCGGTTGCAGCTGTCCAACCGTGTCCACGCCTCGGGAACCCGCCTAGTACCGCGAAGGCCGCAAACCGGGCGCTCGCTGAAAACACAGGGTACGCACGGATGCAGCCCGGTGGGAGATAGCGGGTCCTCTCTGAAGGCCGGATTCCCAGAATCGAACTGGCTACGATATTAACCACCCCGCATCCGTACGGGGCCCGTCCGGTGACATGCATTTCCATGAGTAACATTTGGGTGCCGTTGGGGGAAATGGTGCCCAGCCAGGTTTCCAAGGGCGCAATCTCGTCGTTACTCCACTCAACCGCCCGTGCTCGCCTCAGCAGCGACTGTTTGCTCATGCCGGCATTTTTACTCTTGAGTTGGTCCTCAATCCGCACGAGGGCTTCCTGCCTCTGCCGGCGAAGCTCATCCTGTATTTGCATCCTGTCAAATGGCAAGTAAGAAATGCCGACCCTCGCTGCTGGGCTGGCCCTCCACCGCGCGACACGAATGCCAATCCCCGGGGTACCCCACACAAGCTCGTTACCGCGTCCTCCGGAAAATGCGAAGTTAAACCGATGGCGCAACGGCGGCAGATGTACCTGGAGCTGCTTTCCGTCACGGTCATTCCAGAGGCATATCCGCGATCGCGGAATCGCCGCGATGGGAATTGTTGCAAACCAATTCGCATCCATCGGGGCGACGATTCCCACCCCCGAATTACGTACCCGTCTCAAATGGATGCGATAACCGCGGAGAAATTTGACATTCTTCCGCGCGTACCAGTCGACGACCAGTCGCGGATTTGCACCATTCTCACCCTTCACAAAAAGCGCCACGCCGAATGAGCCTCTGCGTTGAATTATCCCCATGGGTTTAAGGGGAGTAAACTGGGAAATGCCCGCACGACGGTAAATCACCAATTTTGCTAGGCTTGCCTGTTTGTGAGTTAACCGCCACACGACCAGCCCTTGATTAGTCGCCGCTGCCAGCATTTTGCCATCGTTCACCCAGGCCAGACCAGGGCCGAAGCTCGCATCCGACGTGCGGAAAGGCGTTGCATTTAATTTCAAGACAAGTGAAGGCCGCCACCGGGCGATTGGTAACGGCTTATTACGCCCAGGTAAGATTGTGGCGTCGTTCGCACTACCCTGCAGTGCGGAAAGTCCGCCAAACAACCATGCTGCCAACACCATGGCACCCAGCGACCATCCACACCCGCCGGGGCGGAAACGCGCGGGCAAACCCGACATCGCATACTGAACGCTCATTTAGCCTCCTCCAGCAAGTGCACCAAAAGATGAATCCACTGTGCGTTCTGTTCGGGGAACAGAAACAGGGACATAGCCAGTTGTTTCGCCTGCATCATCTCCTCACGTTGACCCGCCGCGTAACATCTCACACTTAGCATCGCGGTGCCTCCAAAGTATTCTAACTCCTAAGTCCCAACTCCTGAGTGCTCGCCCAACACCTGTCCCCCGTAACCTCGGCGTTGCGCCGGAGTTTATTGCGTGCGTGCCGGGATGGTGAAATTGTACGTCCAGTGCAACCATGGGCTGCCCGCCAACACACAATGGATTCGACGCCCACATTCTAACCCCCCGCCCCATCTATGCCCAATGCCCAATGCCCAATGCCAAATGCTTTCCCTCGTTGTTCATTGGCCGCCGCTCTGCCCATCGCCGCCAGCCGCATTTGCTCCCTGCTGAGGCAGGAAGCCAAAATCTCCCAACACATCGGGACAGGCCTTTTGCCGCAGCAGCCGGCTAATCGGGCCTCAACTCTCTCCTGCTCAACTGCTCTGCGGCGACAGCCGCCGCCCCGTCACCAAGCCTACTGACCAATACTGAACCTACTGCCAAATACTGATCAAGACTGTTATGACTGCCAATATTGACTAATACTCACCAATACCGCCAATACTGTAAAAGGATTGATCAGTGAACAAACGCCTCTGTAACCTGTCCCCTGTAAACTGTAACCCAATTCGATCCGTGGTCCGCAGAAATGGCTTGCACCGCCACAGCGTTCCCCCGATTTTAAGTGGTGCGCCGCACCGCGCCTCATTAATCCTGGCGCACCGGGAATCTCATTATTCATTACTCATTGAGCGCAGTGCCGCCGCCCTCCGTTTACCTCGGCTCCCTCTGTGGTAAAACAAATTCTTCATGTCGTTGTGTCTTGGTGGTGAATTCGCACCGTCGCGTCGTCGTCTAATCTGATTAATCGGCGCAATCTGTGGATAAGGAACTCTGTGGTCCCGGTGATCGGAGTTTATACCGGCCAGCGCCGGGACGGCTAACCGTTCACCATCGCCATTCTCGCTCCTGCATACTCGTTCCGCGCTTATCCCCACGCCGCCGCCCCTATAGCCTTCCACGACGCCGGAACGACAAATGATTGTTCCGACGCCGCATGCCGGTTTGCCGGGATTTGAAAAGTGAATACTTCCTGCATCAATGGTTCTGTCGCAGCCACGAGGATCGCCCTATACCTGGAAAATTTCGACGCCCCCGCTCATTCCGCGCCCAAAAAGTCTTCTGCTCTGAAAAATCGCCAGACCTTCGCAACCGCGAAATAATATGGCCTTTTTTCATCCTGCGCGGGTGAGGCTTGGCATCATGGGAGACTAACTTCTAGATTCTGAATGCTGGCGGCCACAGCCGCCCCAAAAGCATCTTGGGCATCTTCTTGAGCAAGTTGAAATTCACAAAGTAAAGTCCCCCCAACTGATAAATACAGCGCATCACTGACCAATACCGCAGTTACTGGAATGCTAAATACCAAATGCCAAATACGAGACGCGGGCGGCAGCCGCCAATTGCCGGAAAGCAGAAAATGGAAAGTAGTCCGCAGGTGCAACTTCCAGCGAAGCGACAGAAACTCTCCAAGCCCGGCTTATTTGCTCCACTGCTCACCTGTTCCAAATTCCCCTGCTCTGCGGCGGCAGCCGCTTTCCCCCCCCCCGGAACACCGAAAACACCGCAAAGGCTGAAGGTTGAATGCTAAATGCTGGCGGCCACAGCCGCCCACAACGTCTTGACCATCAAGGAGCCTGTCCGAGTAACCGATGGGTTGCGACGGCCTGATTTTAGGCCTCCACCAAGAAGCGGCGACGATGGCATCCTGATCAGTACTGTAAATAAACTGCCATCGGGCCGTTCGGCAGCCTGATTTCGTCGGTTGTCTGTCGATTGTCTTGGCGTAATGGATTCGGGCGTTACAATGGTTATTGATTCATTTCCCGCTGGCGCGGGCGGGCCATTATAATTTTCGGAGTCTTTATGATTCTTGCGGTCATTCGTATTTTATTTATCTCGCTGGTCGCGGCGGTGGCGCTGGCATTTTTGTCTTCCACGGTGGCTGCCGGTAATGCCGCCTACATCATGATGGTGGTGGCCGTGGTGATTGCCATTGCCGTGATTATGCTGGACTTTCTGATCAAGCGGAAAAATCTCGCCGCGATGTCCGGCATGTTTTTTGGCATTCTGGTTGGGATTCTTGTAGCGCTGGCATTGGATTATCTGATCAGTGAAGTGCTGCAGATATTTTTTATTCCGGCCCAATTGCGCAGTGCCCAACCGCTGATTACCGGCATTAAATTGCTGTTGGGGCTTATTACGTGTTATCTGTCGGTATCGTTGATTCTTCAGACACGCGATGATTTTCGCTTTGTCATTCCGTATGTGGAATTTACCCGCGGCAAGCGCGGTACTCGGCCGTTTATTCTTGACACCAGCGTTATTATTGACGGGCGCATCGCGGATATTGCCGCCACGGGGATATTTGAAAGCCGCATTGTCGTGCCGCGGTTCGTGGTAAATGAACTGCAAACCGTCGCTGATTCGCACGATAAATTAAAGCGCGGGCGCGGACGGCGGGGTTTAGATGTTCTCCATCGGCTGCAAGCTCTGCCAAAACTTGAAGTGCATATCTGGGATGGCACGCTGCAGGATGTCGCGCTTGTGGGGGTGGACCAGAAGCTTGTGTCATTGGCCAAGCAGGAAAACGGACGCCTTGTCACCAACGATTTTAATCTCAATAAAGTCGCGGCGGTGCACGGCGTGCAGGTGTTGAATCTGCATGAACTGGCCAACGCCATTAAACCCACGGCATTGCCCGGTGAAACCATGCGCCTGCGGATTATCAAACCCGGTGAAGCGGCGCAACAGGGTGTGGGATATCTTGATGACGGCACCATGGTAGTTGTGGAAGGGGCCAGAGAATTTCTAGGTCAGGAGATTCCCGTGCTGATCAACAACACCGTGCAAACCTCCGCCGGCCGCATGATCTTTGGCCGAGTCGAATCCGCCCCCGCGCAGCCTGGCGCAAATAACCCGCCGCCGGCAACTGCGGCAAAGCTCTAAGAACTGAGACGAAATCGCCGGTCAAAATTGATAACCCTGCTTGCCCGCCATAATTTTGGAAAAGTCGCGCGCGGCTATCGGCGGCCTGCGGGGATCGAAGTACGCAGTCGGAACCTGGTCTGTTGGGATTTCGCCCCCCTTTTGGCCGCAGAAGTGACCGCGCGGGGCGGACAATGCAATCCTGACCAATTGGTGTCAAACCGCGGGCAATCGTGGATATGCATTCCCGCTTATTCTCGGCTATGGATGCAAGTCGCCAACGCAAGGCCTGGCAGGGCGATGCCCATGACTCTTCATGGCTCTTACAGTGGGCTCCAGGGAATTTCAATGGTATTCAAACGGAGTTTCCCGGTGGTTCCCGTATCATGTCGGATCATCACGGTGTTGTTGCCTGCCGCTAATTGCAAATGCACTTGCACGCTGGTCCAAGAATGCGATTTTCGTGCCGGGGGAATTTTAAGCGTTTTGTAAAATCGCCCGTTGATATAAATGTTCGCTGATTGCGTATCCAAGATGGACGGATTATTGACTTGAAATACCGCATGATATTTACCCGCCCGCCTTCGGCGCAGATAAAACGTTGCCGCCATTGCGATCGTATCAAGACCTGCGATCCAGGATTCTCCTTTATCGTTGCT
>DAHVEJ010000097.1 GCA_027313145.1 Phycisphaerales bacterium
AGCGGCACACAATGACGCTGGCTATGTCCGCCGGCAAAGATGTCGGACCGATCGCCATGCGTCTTGGGCCGTTCAGGAATCGGCCCATGGTGAGCGATGTTCGTGTCAACGGAGCCATTCCCGCGGGCGGTGTGGTTGAACACAGCGGCGATTCCTGGTGGGTGGGATTTACGGCCAATGTGGGGCCTGTGGGTGCGGCGAATGACGGAAGAGCGGCCGCCGGGCCTCGGATGATATCGTATCATGGCTTGGCAAAGATCAAGACGGAGCAGCCTGAACCATGATTATGGATCGGTATGTTAGAAACGCGCACAACGGCGATGGCCGGCGGACAATTGCGCCCATGAATGGAAATATTCCCATGACTTTAGGGCACCGAGCATCAGTGGATTATATCTTGCGCATGCAGGGGATATGCAAATCTTTCTCGGGCGTGCCGGTTCTGCGCGATGTGAATCTGGACGTCGCCGCCGGGGAAGTCCATGCCTTAATGGGGGAGAATGGTGCCGGTAAATCGACATTGATGAAGATTCTCTGCGGCATTCACCAGAAGGATGACGGGGCGATTTATCTCAATGGGCAACCGGTTCATATCAGATCGCCGAAAGAATCGCTGCGCCACGGGATTTCCATGATTCACCAGGAATTAAATCCGGTGCGGGCGATGACCGTCGCGGAAAATATTTTTCTCGGCCGGGAGCCTTGTTACAGATTCACCACCATCGTCAACAGGCACCGGCAGCGCGAACAGGCCGCGGTACTTTTCGAGGAATTGGGCGCATCGCTGAACCCGGACGCCCGGATGAGCAGCCTATCGGTGGCGCAGATGCAGTTGGTTGAAATCGTCAAGGCTGTCTCCTGTCGCGCCAGCATTATTATCATGGACGAACCGACATCCGCAATTGCCGGACGCGAGGTGGAAAAGCTCTTTGCGATTATCCGGAATCTCAAATCCCGTGGAATTTCAATTATCTATATATCGCACCGGCTGGAGGAGATTTTCCGCATCTCCGATACGATTACTGTGTTACGTGACGGGCGGTTCATTGCCAGCCGCCCAGTCGCCGAACTTGATGGGGCCGCTGTGGTCCGGATGATGGTGGGCCGTGAAATACGGGAATTGTTTCCAAAGGCCCAGGCTGCTGTCGGGAGTATTTCGCTGGAAGTCAACGGCCTGGCCCGGCGCGGCAAATTTCGAGATATAAGCTTCCGCGCCCGGTGCGGAGAAGTGCTTGGATTTGGCGGCTTGATGGGCGCGGGCCGGTCGGAGGTGATGGAAACCCTCTTCGGCATGTATCGTGCTGATGCCGGAGTGATCAGCATTCACGGCCGGTCGGTAGCGATTCGGTCGCCGTCCGACGCAATCCGGCACGGCCTGGCCCTGGTCACCGAGGATCGTCAACTCACAGGCCTGAATCTGAAAGCATCGGTGAAGGCGAATATGACATTGGTAAGTCTGAAAAAATTCTGCCTGGCGCGGCACGTGTTGCGCCTCGGAGAGGAAAGCCGGGCTGTTGACGCTCAGCTTCAGTCACTGGCGGTAAAAGCCCGCGATCAGAACCAGATCGTCAGCACGCTTAGTGGTGGGAATCAGCAGAAAATCGTGCTGGCCAAATGGCTGCTGACCGATCCCCAAATCGTCATTCTGGATGAACCCACACGTGGCATCGACATCGGTGCCAAGGCTGATTTTTATCATATTATCCGCACTCTGGCCCGGCAGGGCCGGACCGTTATTCTGGTGTCTTCCGAAATGCCTGAGCTTTTGGGGCTTTGCGATCGCATTATCATATTGTGCCAGGGAAGAATCACCGCGGAGTTTACTCGCGGTTCTTTCGATCAGGAGGAAATCATCCGTGCCGCCATTGGCCAAAGGAGGGAATCATGACTTTTGATACTGCGGAAAACAAGCCTGCTGCGAACGCGGAAGTTCTCAGTCCCGCTCCTGATCCGCCGCCTCCGATCCCGCCCGCCGAACACAGCATGGCCGGACCCGAGCCGCGGGAGGCCGGTCGATGGAAGCGAACTCTCCGGCTATTGTTTAAGTACGGAATTTACGGTGCTTTTGTGCTGCTGGTCGCGGGGATGTCTGTGGCCTCGCCGCATTTCCTCACGCCCGTAAACATCGTCAATATTCTTCTGCAGACGTCCGTGAACGGCATTATCGCCGTTGGTATGACGTTGGTGATTATCACCGCCGGAATTGATCTGTCGGTCGGATCGATCGTGGCGCTGTCGGCGGTCGTCGCGGCGTCGTTTGCACACCCCGGAGGATATCCCCTGATCGTGGCGATCCTGATGGGCATCGGCGTGGGGCTGGCGGTCGGCCTGGTCAATGGTCTGCTGATCGCGAAGAAGGGATTGGCACCGTTCATTGTCACGCTGGCCATGATGACCGCGGCACGGGGTTTGGCGCTGGTGTACACCAGTGGACGCCCGGTGATCAATCTGACCGGCTCCTACGATTTTATCGGTGGAGGAAGCATGCTGGGCATTCCGCTGCCTGTGGTCCTTTTCGCTCTGACGATTGCGGTAGGGGCGTTTCTTCTGCATTTTACTCGTTTTGGCCGTTATGTTTTCGCCGTCGGCGGCAATGAAATGGCGGCCCGGGTCTCCGGCATCAACACCCATCGGATTCTCATCGCGGTATACGCCATCACCGGGGCGCTTTCAGGCTTGGCTGGAATTATTCTATCTTCCAGGGTGATGTCCGCTTCGCCGGCCGGGGGTGCGGGATATGAACTTGACGCGATCGCGGCGGTGGTGATCGGCGGCACGAGTTTGTTCGGCGGCATCGGATCCATCGCCGGTACGGTGGTGGGGGTGCTGATCATCGGTGTGATGAACAACGGCTTGGACATGCTCAATGTATCGTCCTACTGGCAACTGGTCGCCAAAGGGGCGATCATTCTCCTGGCGGTTCTGCTTGATCGGAAATCCGCCGCTTGATCGGTGTGGCTTTTTTGTGCGGACTTACAAAAGGATAGTAATGATGAAATCATTTTTAGGGCGATCATTAGGGTGGGGTCTGGTTTCTACGGCGGTACTGCTGCTGGGTGTGGCTGGCTGCCGGCGCAACGCCGCAAGTCCGCATCAGGTTGTCATCGGCGTATCCTACCAGAACCTGCAGAATGAATATATCATCAATCTCCAGCACGCCATTCGCGCGGAAGCGAAAAAGCTTCATGTCAAACTCGTGGAGCTCGACGCCCGAGGGCATTCCTCCAGCCAGATATCCGATGTTGAGGATTTCGCGGCCGAGGGAGTTAACGCCATTATCCTCAACGCCGTCGATGAACAGGGGTCCGCCCCGGCCGTTGATATCGCCGTAAAAGATCATATTCCCATTGTTGAGGTTAATACGCTGGTGGCGAATCTCAATAAAGTCGACGCCTATGTCGGATCCCCGGATGTTAAAGCGGGGCGCATGGAAGCGAAGGAAATCATGAAGGTGCTTCACGGTCGGGGCAATATCGTGATACTGCAGGGGCCCTACGGGTCGTCGGCGGAAGTGCAGCGGACGCAGGGAATCAAGCAGGAACTCGCGACGTTTCCCCAAGCTCACATTATCGCGGAACACACGGCCAACTGGGAACGCTCGCAGGGGCTGTCGGTAATGGAAAATTTTCTCGCCGCCGGCCGCCCTATTAACGCGGTCATCGCGGAAAATGATGAAATGGCACTGGGGGCCTGCGAGGCGATCGCCGCGGCGCACAAACAGAAACAGATCGCCGTCATGGGCATCGACGCCATTCCTGACGCACTCAAGGCCGTGGAGCACGGAACGATGGTCGCGACGATTTATCAGGATGCCCATGGTCAGGGGTCGCAGGCCGTGAAGTTGGCTGTGCAACTGGCGCAAGGGCACAAGGTCAAGCACCTGCTGTATATACCTTTTCAGCTTGTAACAAAAAAAAATGTGGCAGGGTTTCTGAAGCCTCATTGATGTATCGCGCTAACCAGAAGGAAGTGATGTTATGGGTACCATTCCTCGAGTCGCTGATCCCCATTCGCACACGCGGCCGACGGCCCGAGTCCGGACCGGCGAGATTCGTGAGACATTTACCCGGGGTCAAGGCGTATTGCAGTTGATTCCAACCTTTGTGCCCCGGCGATTCAGTCGGGCAGGCCATCGTTTGCGGCTGCATCCTGATGACTATTACGCTCTGGGCACGGCACGGGGGGCGATTAAGGAACGCTGGTTTTCCTCCGTGATTCCCGCGATGAACGGCGCTCAGGCACCCCCTGATGAGGGCATGAGTTATGTGCTGCCGTCGCAGGGCGGTCTGGCCGCGAAGTTTCTTCTCAAAGACGCGGTGGAGGTGCTGGGAGAGCAACTTGTCGGGCCGTTTCTGATGAACACCTACGGCACCTGGCCTATGTACTCAAAATTCTTCGATTTTCAGGCACCTCTGTTTCTGCATCTGCACTTGGGCTTTGACGCGGCCGCGGTCGTCGGGCGGCTCGGAAAACCTGAAGCCTATTATTTTCCACCGGAGATGAACAATCATCCCGGTGATTTTCCCGTGACTTATTTTGGTTTCGATCCTGATGTCACCAGAGAAATGGTGCGGGAGCGGCTCATGCTTTACGAGTCCGGCGATAATCGCATCACCGAACTGTCGCGGGCGTACCGCATTGAACTGGGTACGGGGTGGTACACGCCGCCGGGCGTCGTTCATGCTCCAGGCTCCTGTCTTACCTACGAGCCGCAATGGAATAGCGACGTAAATTCAGTGTACGAAAATATTACGTCCGATGAAGTCTATCCCTATGACTTTCTGGTTGAGAATTGTCCGGCGGATAAAAAGCACGATATAGATTATGTGCTTGGCCTTATGGACTGGGAGAAAAATGTCGATCCGCATTACCGGAAACATTATTTTCGTCCGGGCGTTATATGCCCGCATTCGGATGCGGCGCACCGGGAAAAATGGGTGGTCTACGCCAACGACTACATCGGTGCCAAGGAATTAACCATTTATCCGGGCCAGACCGTCACGGTTAAAGATGCCGCCGCCTACGGCTGCATCATGATTCAGGGACACGGACGGTTCGGCGTTTACGAGGCAGAGGCGTCGGTCATGCTGCGCTTCGGTCAGGCCGGTAACGACGAATTTTTTGTCAGTGAATCGACGGCCCGGGAAGGCATTGTCATCGCCAATCACAGCCGCTTCCAGCCCATGGTGATTTTGAAGCATTTCGGCCCCAACCACCCCGATATGCCCAAAACACTCGCCGAATGATGAAATAACTTCGTACCAGATTGATTGGAGAAACATCAAAATATATGTTAATACATGAAATGGAGCAGATATGAAAAAGCAGAACGGTCAGACGAAAACCGAAGCGATCCGCACGAAGTTTTTGGAAATGAAATCACGCCGGCCCGACAAACTGAAAAACAGCTTCAATTTATCCTGGAGCAATTGGGGCTTTGGTATCGAGCCGCTGGAGGTATCCGCTGCGCGCCTGGAGAAAAGCGCCATTAAGTTCATCGAACTGCATGGCAATCATTATGGCTCCGACCTGGGCTACAAACCGGCCGCAGTCCGGCGGATTCTTTCGGACCATGGCCTTACGGTGGCGGGAATTTGCGGCATGTTTTCAACGGATAATGATCTTTCCAGCAACCGCGGCGTGCACCGGCAGGCGGCAGTGGACTATCTGAAACGGGAAATCAATTTCGCCGCCGAAATCGGCGGCCAGTACATTCTGGTGGTGCCCGGTGCCGTGGGCCGGCCGGCGGCCTATGACGGCAGCGAGTTTGAACGCAGTATTGAAACACTGGGTCTTGTAGCCGATCTGTTTTTGACGTGTAAAATCAAGGCAGCCATTGAGCCTATCCGCAGCGCCGAAGTCAGCCTGGTCCATACGATCTCAGACGCGCGGAGGTATCTCAAAGCAGTGAATCATCCGGCTATAGCCAGTATCAACGGCGACGTTTACCACATGCAATCCGAAGAGTCGCATATCGGCGAAGCGATTATGGAGGCTGGCGAGCAACTGCTGAATCTGCACATGGCCGACAGTAACCGCTGTGCGCTGGGCGAAGGTTCGCTGGATCTGGATACCATTATCATGGCGCTATATCTCATTGGTCATAACGCCCAAGGGCGTTTTGTGACGCCCGAGCCGCTGGGACCAGGTGGAAATCCGTATCCCGCAATGTTTGGCCGGCCTGATCCGGTGGCGCTTGATGCCATGGTGCGGCAGACCGCGTCCTATTTTCGGGAACGGCAGGAGGCGGTGTTGAACCAGTCCGCGTAACGGCCATCGTAGCCTGCGGGCCGGCCGTTAATTCAAAACATTTTCCCTTTCCGCGCTATCTCACGCACGAAATTGCGTCGATTACCCGCTGTTTTCTGACACTCTCATCCCGAACTCGCGTTGAAATAAGCCCGGCCCATACGGCCTATACCATTCGAAAGATCAACTCCAACCATACCTGTCCGAACCTCCCATATCAACGACGGTGGATGTCCCATTACCTTGTCGTATATCCTTTTTGGTTGGGGACGAAAGATGGCCCCGTTCGCGAATCGGGTGAATGGGGGGCGGCATAGCGGTGGGTCTTGCGCATGTCGCGTGGCGTCTGCTTAAAATATCTGTGAAAGGATGTGCTGAATTGGCGGGGCGATGAATAGCCGGAGGCTTCGGCAACCTGGGCAATGGGCATATCGGAATCCAGAATGAGTTGCCGCGCGGTTTCCATCTGAGTGCGCTGTATTTCCATGGTCGGAGTTCGATTCAGCGCCGCCAAAAAGCGCCGATCCAACGTGGGGCGGGAAATCGCCAATTGGTCGGCCAGCCACTTCACAGACAGTCCGTTGCGCAACCGCTGTTGAATCAGTCCCAGGGCTTCACGTACCACTTCATCTTCCACGCCAAAAATATCTGAAGATAGTCGTGTAATGACGCGAACCGGTTCAATGAGTATTGTGGAAGATCTGACTTTTCGGCCCCGCATCACGCGATAAAGTAACTCCATGGCCCGCAACCCGATTTCCTGCGTATTTTGTAGAATGCTGGATAAGTGTGGTGTGCGCAGTTGCCCGTAGAGGTCATCATTGTCAACACCCAATAAGGCCACATCTTCCGGTATTCGGATTTTTAAATGCTGACAGGCCTCTACCAGATATGCTCCAAGATGATCGTCCGCCGCGAAAATAGCGGTCGGCTTTGGCAAGTCCTTCAACCAACGGGCGGCGGTGCTGGGAAATATTCCAGCGCGATCTTCGGCCTCCGCATTTTCTTTCTGGAAACACCGCGCGATAATGCCGTGCTTACTGGCTTGTTGGCAAAAACCTTCCTGACGCACGTCCGAGGAATAATGTTGTGACAATCCGTAGTAAACCAGTCGCTTAAAGCCGCGGTCAATGAAATAATTCGCTGCCATTCGCCCCACCATGGCATCATCGGTCACAACGCGTGGAACACTTGATGGCTTAAGTTCCGCCGAAATGTCGACTGCGGGCAATCGACGTTTGGCAATGGTCTCGGGCAGCCGCCATGCCGGCGGGCAACCCGCCGCAATCACGCCATGCACGTCTCCTTGAAGAAGCCGCGGTATATCCGCCGATTCAAAGCTGTCCGGAAAAAAGACACGAATCTCCGGCCGGGTGGCCGCGCATTTTGCTACCCCGCGCAGAACATCACGATTGTAGGCAATCATCAGATTACCGAGAAACAACACTCGCTTGTCTTTTCGCATAAATTAACCTCACCTACATGGGCCACTATCATAACGGGCATTTTACCCTGCGGTATAAGCCGGAGCCTCAAATGGTAAAAAACAGAAGTTTTTTTTAAGAAAATGGCCTATTATTTCTCCGAAGTCAGTCTATACTTCAATCAAGCTTGAATGGTAACCACATGTCGTATGTTGCCTGTAGAAGCTTGGCACCGCACTCCACCGAAAAACGGTGTCGTGCGATTAACAACTTTGGCCTCATTCGCAGGGGGCCAAAAAGGCAGGATGCCAACAAAATTGATGCCCGGTTGCGGATTGGCATTGAGTCTTTGGTCTTTTCGGTTTGGCTGTAGTTCATGGAGTTCAGTGTGTCTCGTCAACCGGGAAAGGAGTGCTTATCACGGAAATAAATGAATATGTGGTCCCGACGGCCTGACGGGTTAGCCGGGTTTTTTATACGGTCTTCTCAACTTCATATTCACTGACTATCTGGTCAGGTGGAGAAGAGAAAAAGTAAATCCTTAATTCAATGGAGTCCTATTATGAAATCGACGCATTCTAAGAATATACATGCGTATAGTGTAGCGGCAGCCGCGGTAACATTTGCGTTCGCGGGTTTTGCCGCGACAACCTATGCCAACACCGTCAACATTCAGTTTGAGGGCGTGGCAACGGCCAACACCACTGATTCTTTCAGCGGCCAACAGGGGGCATATACCGGTGACAACGTGGGAAGTCCCACGTGGAATGTGCTGGCCGGCGGGCAAGGTTCGGCGAGCAATCTGTTGGATTCAAGCGGCAACGCGACCACAGATGCTGTGAGTTATGCCGGTAACGCGACCAGCGGTCCGGATTATAACTTTCAGACGGTTCCGGCCAATGAGTTGCTAAGTGGATTTTTGCAGGACAGTACTCCGGAGGCAGTCACGCTCACTGGCTTGGCCAGCAATGGTTCGTATCAACTCTACCTTTATGGCCAACCCGGCCAATTTGCCAGTTGGTACGACGGCCATCATCGCGGTGCGGCATTTTCGATAACCACCGGTACCGGCGGCCCGGTCAGCGGCAGCGCTGCGTACACGCTGCAATATAATTCGGGCACGCAAAATGTTTTCCAGGAAAATACGAACTACGTCGTTTTTAATGCAACGGCCAGCTCGAATGGTACACTGGCTATTACCTGGACCAATACTCCGGCGGAGGTAACTCCGATCGGCACTAATGGGCAAGACGGAACGTTCAATGGACTGCAACTGATTTCTGCTGCGGTTCCTGAACCCTTAACCCTGGGATTGTTGAGCGTCGGCGGCTTGGGATTGCTGTTATTCAAACGCCGCCGGATGGTCTGATGGTTTAAATTGGGCCAGCCAATGCCGTACATGGGCATTGGCTGGCTTTCGTTCACGTTTCTAAACATAGGAGACAACCATGAAACGTCGCGGTTTTACACTCATCGAGTTATTGGTGGTGATTTCCATCATTGCGTTGCTGATATCGTTGCTGTTGCCGGCGTTGGCCAAGGCCCAGCAGGATGCCAAAAGCATCCAGTGCCTGGCGAGTTTGCGTTCACAGGGGCAGATGCTCAATGAATATGCGGACGCTTACGAGGGTGCCATTCCTTATGACTATGACAATGGGAGTTGGCCTAAGGATCCGGTAACCACCAATGATTGGGATACACTTTTATTCAGTTTTAACCAGGGTATAGATCCCAGAAATTTTGTACTGGCCTTTTTCGGCAGTTGGACTAACACCAATATTACCCAGCCGCAGGAGGCCACCTATATTGCCAAGTTCGCCAAGATATTTATTTGCCCGTCCGCGGTGTTGCCGGTGAATTACAGCCAGACGATCTCCAATAAGATAGAGGGGCCTGGGGATATCACCACGTATGCCGCCAATTGCAACTTTTTTATGCCGTACGTTAACAGCGGTTCCTCGACGTACACCGGCGGCACAAATCCTCAAACCGTCACCTACGCGCTTTCCAACGTCACCAATCCTGGCCAGAAGCTGGCCATCGGAGATGCTACCCAACTGCTTTCCAACGGCGGCACCTATGCCCCGTGCTTCTTCTGGTTCGAGAATGCTTCCGGGTGGACCAGTATTCGAAATGGCCCGATGAATGCATTGGTATCGCCGCAAGGGATCGGCCCGGCGGAGAACTCTAATTCGGATTATCCCACCGCGGATTGGGCAATCGGCCTGCGTTATCGGCATGGCCAGACCAGTGCCAATGATAATGGCGGCTGGGCCAACGCGGTATTCTTTGACGGACATGCCACGAGTGTTCCAATGAATCAGGCTCCTGCGGGCATGCCAGGCGTACAACCGGTGATCAATGGCACCGAGGGATTACGGCTCTTGAATATCAATAATCCAAACTTGTCCACGACCATTGAACAATAGCAGTGTGGTTAATAGGGCCGCCAAGGCGCGGGCTGTGGCGGCCTTTTCCCGCAACATCGATATGAGCCTAATGGCAGCTCCGGCCAGGCACGGCAGAAAAATTAAACCGCTGCTTTTTCATTCCACAACCCGGTCGGGACAGGATATTATGAATCTTGTTGCCGCAGAAGAAACCAGCCCGTTTCACGCGTTGGATGATGTCGATATGTCGGTTCATATCCAACGAAAAAACGCGCACAGTTAAAGGGATGCCAATGGCCATCATTGCTACGACACGGCGCAAATCATCAACGCCCAACGGGCCTTGGTGGCTTGGCATTCATCCTCATGTTATTGCGTTTGCCGTTCGTCCCAAGCATGGCGTGGACCGAGGGATGATCCTGATTGCCAAGTGGCTGTTCGGCCTGCTGGCACTGACTATCCTGACGCTTTGGCCGTCGGCACTATCACCTGTATGTGCAGCAGCCCGGACCGAGGTGGCGTTACCGTCGCATCACCGCCATCGCGAACACGTCGGTATTTATCAGGCCCGTGGGCCCGGCTGGCCCCAAAGCATCGCTTCCGCTTTGGCCTCGCGCTTGCAGGCCGCGGGTATGAAGCCGGTCGTTTTGTCGATCCACCAATTAACCAACCCTGGTAGGCTCAGTGCCCGCCATTTGTCCGTGCTTATTCTGGTGAATCCCGCGATGATACCGGCCGATGCGGTCGCTTCCGTCAAGAATTACGCCCGGTCCTCCGGATTGCTCGTGTCGCTTGGCGCGCCCGCTTTTACCAATATGGAATTCCGTTTAGGTTCACGTTGGGTCACAGAATCCCAGATGTTGTCTCGCATAAAACAGATCATACACAATCACCCGCTTGGTTTGCCGCGGCACGCCAGGTTCTGGATGGCGGCGAGTTCTACTCCCACAGAACCATCCACGGTAGTCATGCTCAAGACCCCATCGCAACTTCCGCCCGGTGAGGTATATGGCTATCAATTTCGCTTTCATCTTAACGGCTGGTGCAGCTTCCGAAGCCCCGCCATCGCGGTTCGGGCACAGGATCACTATACCGTATTCTGGGCGAAGGGCGGCCCGCAAGCCCGTCAACTTAACGTTGAATGCGATGAACAGGATGGTTCACGATGGATTGCCGTGGTGAAACTGCACTCTCATTGGACGCGTTATGTCCTGCCGGAAATTGCGTTTCATGGCTGGCCAGATCCTCCGGTGGCCGGCCGGTTCTTCCCGGGGGACCATTTGCACCTGCCCCGTGCCAGAAGCATCTCCTTCGGTTTGGCCAACGGGTTTACCACGGAAAAAAATGGTAGGGTCTACACCGTTGATCTCGCGGGCGTTGGCACAGCGCGCCTACCGGCGCAAGATGCCCACTCTTTTGCGGCGGCACTTGCATCAAAGTTTCATAATGCGCCGCGGATCCACATGATCTCGCCGACCTATAAGCTATTTCCCGTGACCGATATGCGCACCTTGGCCGTTAATCCGCGCCAGGCGATTGCGCCGTTAACCGTTCTGCCAACGCCACAGTCAACGATGGGATTGTACCCGCGAGCCCAAGCCACAGGATTGGATCAACACATGGCCACGCGTTATATTCCCTTATTGAATTGCCTCGGTGCCAAGGGCCATTTTGTTGCTATTGCGGCAGCGCTTGAACTTCCTTCCAGCGCCGCGCGCGTCGGCCAAGGCAGCACATTAAGCATTCCCATTACCGACGGGGCATTTTTCGCGTCTCCATCCGTACAAGACTGGCTTGCTGCGGTGATCAAGCGTGTTCAACAAGGGTTATATCTGGCGGAAGGGGGGGGCAAACGTTATGCAACATTTGCCAATACCCCGCTGTCATTTGGTGCTTTGGTGATCAATAAAGGTCCTTCACCTCAAGCCGTGCGCGTAATCAGTACCTTTACCGATGCTGAAGGACAGGTCATACACCAGCGCGCATTTACGGGCATTATTCGCCCTGCCGGCGAACAAAAGTTTGTCTCAAGCTGGACACCGCCGATACCAGCGCACTGGCATCGCATATACCACGTCACCACCGTTCTGGAAAAGCAAAAAGCTGGAACAGAAAAGGTCGTAGATCGTTTGGTCGGTTCCCTGCGTGTGTTGTCGCTTCACGGCCAGCAACATTTCGCGACCGCCCGCAATGGCCTGTTATTTTTGCGTGGCAAACCGTGGTACGTTGACGGCGTAAATTTCTGGCCGGAATCGTCCATGGCGCAGGAAAATGGGGCACTTTATCAGCATTGGTCCAGCCGCCAATCCTATGATCCACAAACCGTTGAGCGTAATTTGCGCGATGTAAAGGCCATCGGCTTTAATACTATTTCCATTCCCTTTGATCGCGGCGATAACGCTTGGAATGTACTTGATGTGCTGGCCCGTGCCCGAGAACTGGGCCTGCATGTGAATTTGTCGATCGCCGGGATCGACCAGCTCGGTGGTGAAGATGGTGGGCCGGGAAAATTTAATTTCAAGGCCGTGCAAAATGTAATATCCGAGTTGCATTTGGATTCCAACGCCACGCTTTTCGCATACGATATTGCCTGGGAGCCTTTCTGGGGCCGTTATAACGCCCGACGGCGACTGGACGCACAGTGGCGAATGTGGATTATCCGCCATTACGGTTCGGTAAAAAACGCGCAGGCCGCGTGGCGTTTTCCCGTGCCGCGCCGGCGCGGTCAGGTCACCAATCCGCGCGAAGCCCAGATACTGTCTGGCCGTAACGGAAAAGCTGCGGCCATGGTGCTGGCGTACCATCACTTTTTAACTGGGCTGCTGGCCCGAACTTATGGCCGCGCCATCGGGCTGATTCATAAGGTGGATTCCCATCACCTTGTAACTTTTCGCATGAGTATGGCCGGCTATCCCAAAGAACCACCGGATGTTTACTATGCCTTTACCGCCTTGAGTCACTTGGTTGATATGTTTGAGCCGGAAGCTTATGGCCATCTCATGAGCCAAGCACCGCAAAGGGTTCGTCGCGCTGCGTTCACGATCCAATACGCCCGTGCCGTCAACCCCGCTTTACCGGTTATCTATGCGGAATTTGGTAACTCGCAGTGGAATAATGCCCAGGATTCAGAAAGTGCCAGCGCGGCAAAGCGCACGGCCAATATCTACGCCGGATTCTATCGCACCATACTTGCCGCGGGAGGCAACGGCGCGATTTGCTGGTGGTTCCCCGGCGGCTACCGCTGTGGTGAACGATCAGATTATGGCATCATCAATCCGGATCGGTCCTGGCGACCGGTCACTTATGTCATCCACCATTTTGCCGCACGCATGGAAGCCTCCCGCCCACTGCCGGTACCGCGTGTTTGGATTCCCATTCAACTTGGTGATGGCCAATCTGAATACAGTATTTACAAAAGTGTCAAAAAGAAATTCTGGGCGGCCTACCAGGCTGGCACGCTGCCCGGATTGAAGGTAACTTGGGTTCACGGCGTTGCGCCGTGATTCGGCATCATTTTACAACGGGCGGTACGTGTTAAAAGCCCCGGTATGAAGTTCCCTTTGTTTCAGGATCGCTCATGAACAGCAGGAGTTTTAAATTGATTCAATCTTGGTGCAAGTATTTATTGTTTTCCGGCAGTATCTTCATGGGGGCTGCCACCATATATGCGGGCACCACCGCCGTCGCGCCATCCAGGTTGCTCGGCCCCGACAATCCTGGCGAACTAATGCCGGCCATTATGCATGCCTACCATTGCGGCGCGGGGCAAATTGTCATTCCACCCGGCGTATACAAACTGCCGGAACCCACCGGCGGATTTTATTTGGCTTTTGCCCACCTAAAAAATTTTCGTATCATCGGAAAGGCGGTAACGTTATTGCGCTCTGATCCCACAAAAGGCGGAATTAACTTTACCGATTGCCGCCATGTGACGCTCGATGGCATCACCCTGCGATGCGATCCAATTCCTTACACGCAGGGACGAATCCTCAAAGTGAATCGCCAGCGACATTTTCTTGATGTCCGTATCAATGCGGGTTACCGCGCGGACTTGACCAATACCTCCCAGTTCAGCAGCGCCCCGCCCAGTTGTACCATTTTCAACCCGCAAACGTTCCGCATCATGTCAGGCACCCAAGATATCAACGCCAGCAAGGTAACAAAAATCGGACCGCGGGAGTTTCGTATTTACGCCCATAATACCCGACCGTTTCTAGGCTCAGCGCGCGCGGGTGAATTATTGGCATTTCGCAGTTACATCCGCGAGGACATCGCCCTGGATGGCTGCAGCGATATGTGTATCCAACACGTAACAATCATGGCCGGAACAGGCTTCTGTTATCATGAAATCGGTGGGGCGGGTAACAATCAATATATAGATGATTCCATTGTTTTTCCTCCAAAGCCGCGCGCCGCCAGTATTCCTCCGCTTAAGGCCTCTAACGCCGACGGCCTGCATAGTTCCATGGCTCGGCACGGTCCCATCATCATCGGATGCCATTTTGAAGGTACCGGCGATGACGGCATCGCAATTCATGGAACCTACAGCATGTTACAACGCGCCGCAGGACGCCGTTGGATCGTACTGTTTCCATGGCATCTAAAAAGTTATATTCGCCCCGGTGATCTCCTGAAGCTATATAACCCGCATGACGGATTTCTGGGGCAGGCCCGCGCGGTGGCTGTCACCCCATTGCCGGATTACCATCCAAAGCGACTCCCGGCTATCAATATGGGCTTTGATGGCAAGCCGCCGCAGCATTGTTATTCTGTCACATTAAATCGCCCTGTTGCCGGGGCAACTTATGCTGATCGCATCAGCGATACCAGCGCCAACGGTTCGGGATTCATTGTGCGTAACTGCGTTATTCGGAACAATCGCGCGCGGGGAATGATTATCAAAGGTGACAACGGTGTCATTGAAAATAATATGATCAGTGGCTGCTCGGTTGGCGGAATCGAAGTGGCTCCGGAATTCTGGTGGAATGAAGCCGGCAGCAGTTGTCACTTGCTTATTGAGGGCAATACCATTAAGCATGTGGGGTACGCCACGCTGAACCTGCCGTATTGTTTTCAAGCCGGTGCCATCAGCGTCGCCGCCCACACCACTGGGCCTGCGGCGGCCCTGGACCATTCGGGAATTGCCATAGTGGACAACCGATTTGTTGATGAAAACGGAATTAACCTCCTGCTGGCGGATGCGCAAGATGTATTGGTTTCCGGCAACCGATTCATCAACCCCATGCGCAAAGCAATTAATCGGGGATCCGCTTTTCACTTTGACGCGTCCAGCCTGGTGTGGTTGCAACAGTGTAAAGATATACTCATAGCGGATAATCAGGTCGTGAATCCGGGTGCCGCCATGAAAAAACTCGTCGGCGTGGGGACGCAGGTAAGCTTGATTAAGGGAGTCGATTCCGGCTTTAAGGTGCGTGCCGTTCCCGTCGGTACGCCGCCAAGCGTTCGGGCAGGTACGGACAGCGCCGGGAGATAGAGCCGGCGAGATATCAAAAGTTCGGGCAATCTGTCAACTGTGATTGTTGCCCAGGTGGTTCGCATGTCCGGCGCACCGGACGGTCATAGATGATACTATGACCAGTGTGATGAAATGAAAGGTGATATTATGCAATCCAAAAACGTGACGCGGCGCCAACTTTTACAGACCGCAGCCAGTGCCGGCGTGGTCGTAGCCCTTGCAGGTTGCAGCGCTGATCCGCAGCCGCGCAAGGCAATGGCCTTAGCCCCCACAACTTCCTCCCTCTCACTGGATCTCACCGGTGATTCCTGGACCATGCACGAAGAGGGTACGACCGAAATGGTCCCCGCCATTGTGCCCGGTGCCACGTACACCGACCTGATGCGCGCAAAGAAAATCCCTGATCCCTATTACCGCGAAAACAATGGCCGAGGGGCCAGGGGCGGCTCAAATGTGTGGACATTTGAATGGGATAAATATATTAGTGAAGTCGATCCCCAGCCGATTCAGTGGGTAGCTGAGAAAAATTGGATTTACCATCGCACTTTCAATATTTCAGATCAAATGCTCGAAAAACAGCACGTTGTGCTTAGATGCCATGGCTTGGATACGCTGGCAAGCCTCTGGATAAACGGCGCGTGGGTCGGCGATGCGGATAATATGTTCCGAGAATGGGAATTCGACGCCAAGCCGTATTTAAAGGGTGGTTCAAATGACATTCGCATCCGTTTTGGTGCCCTCACGCATTCGCCCTATGTGGAAAAAAACCGCACCGCTTATAAAAAAGAGCATGGCATTGAATTGAACAATCCGCGATCATGGATTCGCAAAGGGCCTTATATGTGGGGTTGGGATTGGTGCCGCCCTTTGCTCACGCAGGGAATATGGAAGCCTATTGAAATTGTCGCTTATGATGCGAAAATTATCGATCTGGGCATTATCCAGCATCATCTGGATTCTGGCGCGGTTCGGCTGGACATTCAAACCACGGTGGACGGTGCTGACGACGGTGCCTACGTCACATCGCGTGTGCTATTTGATAATAAGTTAGTCGCGACCGCTTCGGCACAGGTGACGCACGGCACCGCCCT
>DAHVEJ010000098.1 GCA_027313145.1 Phycisphaerales bacterium
CCGAAACGAAAAACTCGGGCATGGCCAAGTGTATCTTTTATCGCCGCCGCGCCGCCCCGGCACGAAAGGGAAGAATTAGCATGCACGGTTTTTACCTCATACGTCATAAATCGTTCCTCAATGAGTCAGGGTTCCATGACCACCACCGTTGACGTTTCAATGCCAACGCCTGTTATGTGTTAAACCCGCGGGAGTATACACCATTGCCACAGGGGGAAAAGTCCCACTTTTCATCAAGTGTTGTGACTTTTTTCGTCACCGTGGTATAAGTTCCCATATCCCGCATCGCCAGCATTTTCCCAGGCCGCACCGACGTTGCTACTGGGGATTTGCGACAGGTAAAACCAGGGTTCCCCCGCGGGTCGCAAACCGGCTTAATACATGAGCAATTGTCGGCGGTTGAATTCCTTCAACTGCATTCCCGCCAGCACCCCAATATCATTGTCCTTCTATTAGATTTTTTGCATGACGTACGTCAGTCCCGCATTTCCCTGAAATTCTACCCGTCCCGCAGCATCGGCTTTAACCGACAGGCCATTGGATATCCGATAGCCCGCATGGGGCGTCAAATGGAATATCTCATACCGAATTTTGCGATGCCCCGGAATTTGCACAGTAACGCGGTCACGGCCATAAGTCACATGTAATTGTCCCACGTGAAAATCGAAGGTGACAGGTTCAATAGGTCGAATCACCACGCGATCCATGTAAACATCAATACCGTAGCGCATGGTGCGCATAACCCTGTATACGATCTCAGGATATTCATGATAATAGGGCGTGCGAATGCATTGCCCGCGCACGTTATACCGCTCCGTGAGCCAGGTGTTACCCAACAGATCACCGCGAATATTGTCGTAGGTTCGGTTGAACATATTGCAATTGGAAATCGTGGGATAGCGATGACGCGCTTTCATATCAAGCCACCAGATGCGCCCCATGGCGGTGGCCGAGTCCCCGGTATTGCCATGGTAGCAATCCGCGGGGCCATAGTATTTCTCGGAAACCCAGGTACCGCGCCCGCCCGGGTGTGTATGCGGTCCATTATCTAAGCGTGAAAACATGGCCGCCCGCCATGTCGGGTCATCGACCACGCCAAATGCCAGCGCGCCAAAATTTCCGTCATAATCCACAAAGTCCCGGACGGTTCCATTGGTATTACGCTGCGTAACAAAATGATCTTTACCATTCCATAGCTGGGCGCGAATGCCTTCGCTGATGGCGTGATGAAGTTCTCTATACCGATGTGCCCCGGCCAGATCACCACAAAATTCCGAGACCGGGGCCAGTAACTCCAACAGGCCGACTGTTGCCATATTGGTATCCAGCGTATAGCCATAGCGGATAAACACATCAATGAACAGAGAACCGGTGAATTTTACCAGCTTGACCTTCGGATCGTAACGCGCCAGCAGCCATTCGACCGCTTTTTTGATCAAAGGATAGTGGCTTTTAAGCCAAGGCTCATCCCCGGTACCCAGAACATAATCCATGCAAGCCATGACCCAGAACACATTAGGCCCCGATTGCGTGGCCCCGGAAATTGCAATGTCGGTAGGCACCTTACCATTGAAGTTGTGCGGTATCTGACCTTCATGGGACATATACTTACCGCTGCGCTCCACGACCTGTCGTGCCAGGCGAGCCAGCAATGGGTCCCCAGAATAACTTAACGCCGAAACGGTTTCCCATGCGTCGGGATCGAAAAAACTGTTTCCATCACCATAAGGACGGCGTGGCGTGGCCAGATTCGGATAGGCGGAGCCGGGAATCTGATAACTGCCCAGAACTCCCGCGGAGCTGCCGTAGATGGTGGTATAAAGCGCTGCCAGATCGTTAAACTCCATTGTGATTTCCGGCGGCAAAGTATGCACAGGAAACGCCATATCCGAAGCATACACGCGAAATGCCGTCACGATGCTTCGGCGCGGGGGCTTGCCGCTTCCGGCCGGGTGAATATTTTTTAAGGGGACCCATGAATCTAAAATATTGGACGTTCCGCAGAACACCTGATCCAAGCCGCATTCACTACTCCCCCACTGTGAAACGGTGCCGGAAAACAAATTGCTTTCAAGAATTGCATCAGGCTGTTGCGGCACGATGGAGATGGATCCATTTTCACGATCCATCGTGTAAAACACGTGCAGCGGACTATGCGAACAGAACGCCTGGGACAAACCCTCTATACGCTGCATATTGCCGCGATCATACAGCGCATTGAAGAACCACTGATTGCAGCCAAAGCGTAAACGCACCATGTCCGGATGCCGGTCATTGATCATGTGGGTGTGAAGTTGCAATTCAAACCATCGTGCGGCTGGTTCCAACACGATGGTCCAATGAGAGATTATCGAAGCACTACCATCGGCAGGCCCGGCAAGATTAATTGGCGGCAAAGTAATTTCGACCCGGGCCATTTTCTTTTTTTGGCCTACCGTAACGGCCGACTCGGCTTGAATACGAGGTTCAATAATCGCGCCGTCGGCCGTGACGCCCTCGAGGCGGATACCGTCACGGCCAAGCAGATTGTTCTGATACAAGCCTCGACCGAAAAAATCGGCGGCAAGCTTGGTTATTGCGGCTTTACCGGCATCAAATTCGACATGAATAAAGCCATTCTCCAGAATCGTGTGACCGCCGCTCTGTCGGACGTGTACCGGCATCGGTGCAGCAGGCAACGCACCGCTGGTGGAATGCGGCAATACTCTGCCGGGTGAAGCGAACGCTTCAGGGATGTTACAGCGCGAATTCAGGGTAGACGCCATCACCAGGGCAGTCCCAGCGAGTATTTGCCGTCGGCTTAAATGTTTAATCGACGGCAAAGCAACTTCTTTTTGCCACTTATTGCTAGATGACATGCCCGAGTCCTCCGGAGCCTGAACCTTATACCAATATCCCGCCAGCCCGTGGGAACGTGGCGAGCAACTCATTTGATCAGATGGGCTTTGCCCTCGGATCCGACAGCGCGGATAATTTCCTTAACATCCTCCTTGGTGCGGTCTTTACAGGCTCGCATAATTCGCCACGCATGATGCTCATGGTCCAGGGACTTCGTGTATTCATTGAAGTATCGGATATAGTTCATCCGGAGACCTTCGCCGAAGTTAATTTTCGTCATTCCCGCCTTGACGCTGCGGGTGATATCGGCCATGGAAACGCCGCAGGTGCCATGGAGCACCAACGGCACGTCGGTGGCTGATCTCATTTGGGAAATTAAACCGAAATCGATGGTCTTCTGCTCCTTGAAGATGCCATGGGTGGTGCCCACGGCCACGGCCAGTAAATCCACATCCACCATGGAGAGAAATTCCCGTACCTCATGAACACTGGCGGTGGGCGCTTTGCGCCCCTCCGCATCTGAGCTTTTTATGATATGACCGACTTCAGCTTCTACGCTTACGCCAAGCGGGCGAACCATGTTGATAATTTCACGGGTTCCCCGGGCATTGGCCTGCAACGGTTGATCGGCATAATCGATCATCACATGCGTAAAGCCCGCCTTTACCGCCCGCTGTACAGAATCCGGGCTTTTTCCATGATCCAGGGCGATAGAAATCGGCACGGTGGATGCCTGGGCCAAAAATTTTATTAACATGCCAGCATAGTCATAACCACGGTATTCCAGATTCGGCTCGTAGCATTGGATGATCAGGGGCGATTGAAGTTCCTCCGCCGCCTCAATAATCGCCCGCGTGATATCGTAAGTTCCACCATTGGTATTCAGGGCAGGCACGGCAAATCCCTGCTTTATTGCCTGATCACAAATCTGTTTGGAATTCACAAGTTTCATAAAGTTCTCCAAAATAAGGGTTCATTAAACAGTTAACAATTAAGTGGCTCTTCGGCGGCACCAATGGCCGGCCCGAGAAGCGGCGGCGATTCGCCCTCGACCCCCTTGCGCTGCTGTTGCATTACTGTCACGACCTCATGGAAGCTACGCTGCGTAGCCGGCGTCAGCGAGCTGACCAGAACATGCCCCGCCACTCCCGCCAGTGTCGGGACAAGCGCGTTATGCAACCATGCTACAGAGGTCGGCGCAAGCAGTCCCAGAAGTGACGCCGTCGGGGTTATCACCAGAGCTGCAATAGCTCCTTGCCAAGTCGCACGTTTCCAAAATCGCCCCAGCAAAATAATGATCGCCAGACCGCTCATCGTAACCGGGAGAAATTTCACCACAAAACCAACAATCGTTCCGGCATGCATCGCCATGCCAATGGCCACACAAAAAGCCCCGACCAGAGTCAACCGCATGGTGAGAAGCGGTCGCTGCGGCAAATGGCCGGTGGCTAACGGATAGATATGCCGCACAAAGAACGTGGTAGCGGTCATCGCGTTCCAACTGGCACATGAAACAATTCCTGAAGCGATGGAAACCACCACCAGAGCCGCCAACCACGCGGGCAGGACATTCATAACCAGCCAAAGCAGCGCCTCATCAGGATCTTTCAGGTGTGGTGCAAGCTTAAATGCATACATACCGGTGATCCCGATAACCACCGAAAACACTATGACAATAAGACCCGCGATAATCATTGCGCCGCGCGCGCCGGCTTCACTTCTGGCGCTATACATCGTCAGCCGACGCCCAGGATCCGCCACGACGGCCAAGATTAGCGCCACCAGAAGACCGGCGACTTTCCATTGACCATAGGAGCCTACGCCCAAAAAGGAAAAATAGGAGGCCGGTACCGCATGGCGCAGCCCAGGCAGCCCGCCGCTGTGAGCCAAAGCCGAGTGGGTCAGCACGGCAAATCCACACAACAAAATAATCGCCTGAATAAAGTCGGTATATACGACACTCTTAAGGCCACCGGGAATGGCGATTCCCGCAGCAATGCAGCCGGCTATAACAATGCACCAGTGGATGGGAAGCGTCGTAACGGCCGCCAGCACCGCTGCCGCCCCCATAATCTGCACGGTCAACCAGCATAACTGTGACAGAAACAAGCTGATATTGGAAAATTCCGCAACAATGCGATTGCCGCCGTAGTAGGAAGTAATTTCCTCGCTTAAGGTCATGAATCGATAGCGACGCATGACCGCAAATCCCAGCCCTGTCAGGGCGGTACCCAACCCCAGACCGATGGGGTACGCACTTCCCGCCCAACCGTGCTTGTAGGCCAAACCCGAAGCTCCGACGATAACGCCGGTTCCGATGCAACCCGCGGTAATTGTTCCCGTAAGCACCCAGAATGGAAAGTTTCGTCCGCCAATCATGTAGTCTGCCGACTTGGTCGTTCGCCGCATCCAAAAGCAGGAGAATGCCAGCATCACGCAAGCATACAGAGTCAAACCAATCCCAATGGCGGCGTGTGTGCCCATCGAAAAATCCTAATTGCGGTACAACGCTTGCGCACAACACCTCCGAGCAATCACACCTGATCTGAATGGCACGGACGTTGCGCTTCGCTTGCGAATCTCGCCTCGGTTCTACATAAACTGAATATTCATGATCTGGGCGAAGCGTTTCAATACTTCCATGTGATGCCCTTCAAAAACGACCACATGATGCGGCATACCCTGGTAGCAAAGATCTTCAAACCATTGCCGCGGATCCTGACGCATTAATTGCACCAGGCCATTCGTACCCATCAAATGACGTTTCGGCTGAATTGTCCGGCCTTCACGCGCGGTAAGGAAATACTTTCCATCGCAGCGCCAGAATCGCAAGACCGTCACCGGCATTTTAACGCGCAGCGTGGCTTCAATAACCGCCGGCTTTTTAATATTGAAATGCCGCGCAATTACCGGAGCGCCAGGTTCTCCCGGTGGGGCGCACAGCGACATGGGCGCGGCACCGCCATGCCATAGCGTAATAGTATCATCATCATGTTCCAGCCAATCGGAGAGATAGCAGCGGCCCATGCCCAGGCTTTCACCAATCCAGGCGGACACGGCACCATCGGCATCACCCTCGCAGGCCACGGCGCGACCTTCGTCGGTAAGCCGGGCGATTCCCAGGTACGGCCACTGGCCGAAATTATTGGGAATTTCCGGCCACTCGCGAATAGTCATGGCATCAAGCGATTCATGATCCATATACCATCGCATGGCCATGTAGAGTCGCGAAGCCATGGGCAAATCATCATCGCTGGTGTCTTTATGCATCAGTCCGGTCGCTTTGACCGCCGCCACATCGGCCGCTACCTCCGCATCCTTAAATCCCATCACCACGTCCGCAAATTCCATGAGACTGAATGTTTGAAGTTGCACGCCCAGACCGCGGTGCATCACAAATGGATCGGCACCCATGGCAAAATAACCGGGGGCCTGTCCGCCAATAATTCCCAGTCGCAGCTTACGCATTCGACGAATCGTCGCGGCAATCCGCACCGCCTCATTGAACCTTCGCTGGGTTCCTGAAGCCGCGGGGTCGCCATAGACCAGATCAAATGAGTGGCCCATTTGCCGCAGTACGGAGGCCCAGCAATGTACACCCACCAGAGAGCATGAGCTGATCATATCGCCCTGCGGATTTTCCGGTGTAGCCCAAAGCACCAGCGGATCAGGCCAGAGCTGAGCCAGGGTCGGGGCAAGACGCCCGTCACCCATGGTAGTTTGCAAGAGCGCGATCACTTCCACGTCCTGCGCCTGGCACGCCGCTACCGCCTCGCGCAAGGAACGGTCATCAACCGCCTTTTCCGGCGGTTCAAATACGGTCATATCCATATCGGCTAGCGCGGCTCGAACGCGTTTTTCCATCTGCCCGCCCCACGACATATCAAACCCGGGGCGTCGCCGTCCCAGAAAAATCATGCCCACCGACACCGGTCTGTTCCGAGGCATCATTCCGTCGACCGTCTTTTCAGGAAGTGTTGCCATCTGATGACTAATCATACACGCACTCCTAACGAGATATGTTTCGTTTCCATAAAGCCGTCCAAGCCCTCAATTCCCAGTTCCCGTCCCCAGCCGCTCTCCTTCATGCCGCCAAACGGACACTGGCTGGTTGAGGGAACAGCGTCATTGATGCCGACCGTACCGGCCTGCAACGATTCCATCAGGCGCATCGCCCGGTCCAGATCCCGTGTGAAAGCATAGGCTGCAAGACCATAAGGCGATCCATTGGCCAGCGCAACAGCCTCGGCTTCGGTATGAAATGGGCAAACCGGCGCAACGGGCGCAAAGGTCTCCTCGGACATGCACAAAGCATCCGCCGTGACGTCTGCCAATATCGTAGGTTCCAGAAAACTGCCCTTGCGGTCAAGACGTTTGCCGCCGCATAAAAGCCTGGCACCGCGCCGGACAGCGTCGTCAATATGTTCCTGTGCTTTGGCCAAAGCCTCCCCATTGATCAGCGGCCCGATCTGCACGTCTTCTTCCAGACCATCGCCCACTTTCAAGGCGCGAGCTTTTTTCGTGAATTGCTCAAGGAACGTGGTATACACCGAGCTTTGCACATATATGCGATTCGACGCGATGCAAGACTGACCGGTGTTACGAAATTTAGTAATCAGAGCACCTTCCACGGCCGCATCCATATCCGCATCTTCAAATATTAATAACGGCGCATGGCCGCCAAGCTCCAGCGATAAGAGCTTAATTTGCGCCGCCGCCCCTCGAATCAACGTTCTTCCCACCTCGGTGGATCCAGTGAACGTGATCTTGCGGCATAGCGGATTATCTAAAAATTCCTGGGCTATATCCGCGGATCGGCCCAATACCAACTGAAAAACTCCCGCGGGCAATTTTGCGGCGTGCACACATTCTGCCAAAGCCAGCGCGCACAGCGGCGTGGCACTGGCAGGTTTAAGAATAACCGTGCAACCGGCGGCCAGCGCGGGGGCAACTTTCCGAAGCGCCAGTACGAGAGGAAAATTCCATGGACTAATTGCGGCCACAACGCCGATCGGCGTTTTTATGACCAGATGCCGTTTGCCGGGAACCTGATGCGGAATTGTTCGGCCGTATATGCGGCGGGCCTCCTGGGCAAACCAGCGCAAGTGATCTACGGACATGGCAAGCTCACCGCGACTTTGGGCCAGAGGCTTGCCATTCTCCATGGTAATGGTGCGGGCGATTTCATCACCGCGCCGCTGGAGTTCGTCGGCGATTTTTTCCAGGAATTCACCGCGCTGCTTACCCGGTATTTCGCGCCACTGCTGAAAAGCTCGATGCGCATGTGTAATTGCCTGCCCCACAGCGGCACGGTCAACGGTGCATACCTCGTTGAAGGTGTCGCCAAGAGCCGGGTTCACGACGTTTATTTTCGTCTGCGTGTGCACCCATTGCCCATTGAGATAAAGCGGTAAAGCGGTCATGACGCCGGCACCTTTTTCCAGTCATTGAGAAACATTTCAATGCCAATATCCGTCAAGGGGTGCTGGTACAACTGCTGGAGCACGTCAAAACTCATCGTGCATATCTCAGCACCCGCAAGCGCGGCTTCCAATACATGTATCGGATGACGCACGGCCGCCACGATAATCTCGGTCTCGAATCCGTAATTACTGTAAATAGTCTTGATCTGCCGGACCAGGTCCATTCCCACATGTCCCACGGCATCAAGGCGGCCGACGAAAGGACTAATGTAAGTGGCACCACATTTGGCGGCCAACATCGCCTGCAACGGCGAGAACGTGACGGTGACGTTCGTCTTAATGCCCTCGGACGACAACGCCTTCACCGCCTTGAGACCCTCTTTCATCAGGGGGACTTTGACCACAACATTTTTATGAAAGGTTGCCAGCTTTCGGCCTTCGGCAACAATTTCGTCGGCGTTAAGACTAAGCGTTTCCAGACTTACCGGCCCATCCACCAGAGAGCAAATTTCTCGATAGACATCCGCCGCAGGACGTCCGGTTTTAGACACATGGGTCGGATTGGTAGTTACACCATCCAGAATGCCCCAGCTACGTACTTCACGGATTTGCGCTACATCAGCGGTATCCAAGAATAGTTTCATACCATTTTCCTTCCAGTTTCAACTGTTTCTGTTTTCATGCCGACGCGGCCTTGAAAAATTAACAAAGTTGCCGGCCGCTCGCCCGGATAGCACCAGACCGACATCCCGGCATACGGACCTTACCACGCGATCCTGTGCCTCGCGGGTGAACGCCGCGATATGGGGAGTTAATATCACGTTTTCCAGCTCCGAAAGCTTGCCGGCCGCCGGAGGCTCCTGCTCCCGCACATCCAAAGCCGCGCCGGCAATACGTTTCTCTTCCAGCGCCCGGATGAGATCCTGCTCCGCGACCACCTCTCCCCGCGCGAGATTCAGGAAAAATGCCGTCGGTTTCATTTTTTTGAAACGATCATAATTAAATAAGTGTGCCGTTTGAGCCGTCAAGGGCACATGACATGACACAAAATCAGATTCGCCAAGCAGATCGTCGAGTTCCATGAGGCGGGCGTGCGTTTCAGTCACCGCCACCGAATCCGGGCTGATATACGCGTCATGCGCAATAATTTGCATTCCCATCGCCCGCGCTCGTAACGCCACGAGAACGCCAATTCGGCCCAAACCGACGATTCCCATGGTTTTTCCATACAATTCCGTGCCGATAAAGCTTTGCCGATCCCAGCCGCCTCCGCGGACGTTCCGGTCCGCCGCAGGAAGCTTTCGTGCCAGCGCCAGCATCATGGCAAGCGTCAATTCCGCGGCCGACATTGAATTTTGGTCCGGGGTGTTGACCACCACCACTCCTGCCGCACTGGCTGCGGGAACGTCAATGTTATCCAGGCCGGTCCCGGCCCGCCCTATAACTTCCAGATGTTTGGCGGCCGCGAGCACTTCGGCTGAAACGCGCGTTTGATTGCGCACCATCAACGCCCGGCAATTCTCAACTTGTGCCAGAAGTTTCTCCGTTGATTTCCAGAGATTCGGATCAACCAGTACGGTAAATCCGGCTTTTAATTCCTCCAATGCCGGAGCATTGATATTTTCCGCAACCAGAATATCCGTCATCATGATCGCACCTCACAGGCTGCGGAACTCTCGAGCGTGAACGCAACGTGCAGATCCGCGCACAGCAGTTGCAGTTCTTTCAGGATCGCGGCGTCAATGGAAATGCCATGCCGCAAATTCTGCACGGCAAGACGATGCGAACGTTCTCCGGGAATCAGAATTTCTTCGACGCCGGGACGCTTGCGGCAGGACTTGATTTCGTCAATCATGCCATCCACCCGGCCTTTAAAGGCATCCACATCCATAAATGCCGAGATGTCCATCAGGCAGAGGAAATGTCCCACATCCTGTTGGCGATCCATGTTTTTATACATCGACCCCACGCCGGGGCCGATAGCGGAGCCTGACAGTACCCCGGAGAGCATTTCCACCATTAATGCCAGCGCGTAGCCCTTGTGCCCCGCCATGGTCAGAACCGTTCCCAATAACGCCGCCCCCGCATCGGTCGTTGGCTCTCCATCAACATTCAAGGCCCATCCTGGCAGGATGGGCTTACCGCTCTTCTGGGCGGCAATAATATTTCCCCGCGCTACGATGGATGTCGCCAGATCAATTTTTATATGAAAGCCTTTGCCGGTAGGAAATGACGCGGCGATCGGATTGGTTCCAAAAAAGGCCTGGCATCCGCCCTCCGGAGACATCGCCGGCTCACAATTCGTTGTGGCCAAGAGAATCATATTCTGATCCGCAGCCTTATTGCAATAATAGGACACCGCGCCAAAGTGCTGTGAATTGCGGATCGTGGCCACCGCCACACCGTTTTCCCGGGCCATAGGCGTCAGCAGGTCCAGGGTTTTCAGGGTTTGAACCTGTCCCAGCCCATTGCCGGCATTTACGGCCAGTACCGCCCGACGATGCCGGTCCAGCGTCAGAGAGGCAATTGGATCGATTAAGCCTTTTTGAATGCGACGGAGATAGATATTCAGCCGCGATATTCCGTGACTGGTCACGCCATGAATATCCGCATCCACCAAGGCGTCCGCCAATAACTGGGCATTGGCGTCAGGCACGCCGACCGCGGTCGCCAGTTGCTTTGCCAACGCTCGCACCACATCCGGGTCGTAACGCCCCAGTCGGGACGCCGCGGTTTTTTGTATCGGATTACTCAACATATGTATTGTCCTATGCACTCCGATAAAGTTTGGTCAGAACAAATTCCCGGTGGCCCAGCACTTCGGCGGCCGTCAGCCGCCCGTTGCACGTGCGCACCATCATTTCCAGTAATTTGTCCCCGGCCTGATCCACTGACATTTCTCCCCGCAGAATGGCCGAAACGTCAAGATCAATATGCTCGCTCATCGTCGAGCAGGTAACCGGATTGGCCGAGAGTTTTATCACCGGCTCAATCGGATTGCCGATCACATTTCCCTGTCCCGTGGGGAACAGATGAACCACCGCCCCCGATGCCGCCCATAGCGTTATGGCTTCCGCGGCGGCGGAGGACGTGTCCATGAACCACAACCCCTTGCCACTGGGAGCTTCGGCGGGTTTCAGCACGCCGACAAACTTGGTTTTTTTGCCGAGTTTCTCAATATTTCCCAAGGCCTTTTCTTCAATGGTCGTCAGCCCGCCCCGGATGTTTCCCTTGGTTGGCTGGGATTCCGATAAGTCATCGGTCTTCTCCTTGAAGATCATTTCGGTGTAGCTACTCCAGACTTTCATGAAAGCTTCAGCAATTTGGGGTGTTGCGGCTTTGGATTTTACGATATGTTCTCCGCCCGTTAACTCAGAGGTTTCACCGAATGACGCGGTAGACCCCTGTGCCACGGTTTTGTCGATCACATTCCCCACCGCCGGACAGGAACCAAGACCCGTCGTAGTATCGGATTCACCGCATTTCACTGAAATATATAATTCATCAATTCCGCAGTCTTCACGCTGAAGTTCGCTGGCCCAGTGGACGTATTCTTTCGCCTTTATCGACGCGGCCGCGATCGTCTTGATGTCGCCGTGCCGTTCAATCGAGAAGCCCGTGACGGGCTTGCCGGTCTTGGCGATTCCATCCACAATGCGCTGCGTCCAGCCTGGTTCAATACCGATCACCACGCAGGCCGCCACATTGGGATTGGCACCGGTTCCGATCATCGTGCGAAAAAACAGTTCCAGATCCTCGCCAAACTGCAGCCGCCCATAGGCGTGCGGCAGGGCCAACGTCCCTTTTATGTTACTGGCCACGGCCTCACATGCCGCATTGGAAATGTCATCCACCGGCAGGATGACGACATGATTGCGGATGCCAACCCGACCATTTTCACGGCGAAAACCTTTGAATGAAGAAATACCCATTGTTGTTACCACCTCTTGGTTTTGAGATTATGAACATGAACATGCTCGCCGGTTTTAATCGGCGCGACGACTTTACCAATATCACAGCCATATTTAATGATGGTGTCACCGGGCTGGAAATCGCGCAGAGCGATTTTGTGCCCCAGTGGAATTTCCATCAAGGCTTTTACCCGCGGCGCGGCTTGGCCATGCAGGGCCACCCCCTGCACCTCCTGTCCGGCCTTGATGTCTACAACTGCGACGCCGACGCCGTCTTTAGCATCGTGCATCAAAAACTCTTTCATCTGTGGACTCCTTACTTCATTGACCTATCACAAACTTATCAGGACTTGATCAGGCCAAATCCTTTTTTATTATTCCGCGGCCGTGACGGCATTCATGCTCAGCTCACGACTTCTTTTGGTAACTATACTTCCAACTCCCACAAAAGGAAGTGCCGAATTTGATCAAATTCGGTGATTATTTTCGTCAGGCCGCCGCCCTACAATGCTTTTCAGTTTTTCTCCCCAACGGCCACACCCAAGGCGTACAATAATCGCGGTCGGTAATTATGGCATCCGGCACTGCCCGCCCACGGGCGATCCTTGAGTTCGACGAAATCAATCATCCTTTCTTATCGTATCCACGCGCATTATGCACGCAAGTCGTTCGTCGCAATACACTTTGCCATCAATAGCCAACTGATACAAGTCCCACTTTTCATCAAGTGCTGTACCACTTTTTATCAAGCGCACTGGGAGCCGGCGTCACGAAACTGCGACTTGGTGCGAGGGGATCAAGCGCCCAGGGCGTTATGCCGATGCCGCATGGTTCCCGTGAGACTGTTTGCAGAATACCAATGGAACCAATAAAAATGCGAAATTACCTACGCACCGCTACTGAAGCAGTCATTGAAGGCGATGGGAATCCATGCCTGACAAGCGCATCAAGACACGCGGAATCGCAGCGGTTGCCACCGCTTCCGGGCCGGGCCGCATGAATGGACTTCCTGCCGTTCCCCTACCACGCGAAATAATAGGAATTGCGACGATAATGCACCTGCACCTGCGACATAGGGTTCCATACCACTGCGCCATCGTTGTACAGATCATGCACGCCGTCGGGCAAGTGATTGTCATTGGCCGAATCGACATGGTTCGAGGCCGGAGCCAAGGGCGAAAGCTCATTGCCCACGCCAATGTCTGACATCAGCCCGGCCTTGGCTGTCGGATCGGTCATCAATGCAATATCAGAGGCCAGCAGTGAACCGGGATTGGACTGGGGATTTTCCGCCGGCATGTGGGACGTATTGGTGTTGTAGTAGTTGCACCCATAACGTGTGGCTTTGCCGAAACGCGCGTTATCAATGGCAAACAGATCATACGCCGGACTGTAACCCAGTGGTGGGCCATTGGGGTTGGCGGGGTCGCTGGCCGTACCGCGATCCACCCAATAACAATAGCCGGCGTAAAAGTTCCACTGCTTCAGCAGCCCCTGGGCATTATAATAACTGCGTTGCATTTGATTGACAGCGCTAATATCCCCCGGCTGCGTGGAAAAGATCATGGCTATTCCCTGCCGCGTGGGTTTAAGAATTCCAGGCCGTGGATTAACCATCCGCTTTTGCACCACACTGTATGAATCATAGTACAGCATCCCCAAGCCCCAAGCCGGAAGCGTGGCGGAACCCTTGATCCGGTATCCACCGGGCGGCCTAAATCCACCCATAGGATAGAAGAATGTACAATTCAAGGGATATTGCCCGGCATATTCATTGGAGTATTCCTGCAAGGCAATGCCAACCTGCCGAAGGTTGGAGGCACACACGGTTTGCAATGCCAAATCCCTTGCCCGCGCCAGCGCCGGCAGCAGCAAAGCTATCAGCAGGCCGATGATGGCAATGACCACCAGCAATTCTGTGATGGTAAATGCAACGCGGCACGCGGTGCCGCGCTGCGAGAAGTCAGGAGTTAGGAGGCACGAGTTGGAACATTCAGGAAGCACAGCGCTTCCGCGTGCTCTTGAATTCTTAGTTCTCACTTCCGGATTCTCGCCATGTCCGATTTTCATTATTCGTTCCTCGTTGCGAGCGGCACATCTATTTTTGATCGTTGATCCATGATCTGTGATCATTGTACCGCACCAATGCCACCTGTAGTTTCACGATGATGCGCCGCTGTGTTCATCCATCGTGGGGTCATGGCCGAACGGCCTGTGGCCACGCGGTGTACAATTCCGTCACGCAACTCCACCACAATCGGTGTTGTCGCAAACCACTGATGGCTGGTATCCAATGTGCCACGCAGAGCCACGCGCGAATCAAACAATCCCGGAGGCACCGGATTTGGCGGATCCGATGGCACACGGACGAATGCCACGTGTGGTGCTTTGCCGGATAACATTTCACGCCGTGCCAACGCCTCATAAACCGGGATTGTTTGCTGACATTCATCGCAACTGGCATGATAAAACATCACGATCCATTGGCCAACGGAAATCAGACCGCCCAACGCCTTGCCGCTGCCCTGCGCCACGATATTTCCCAGCACCGGCAGCCGATGGTGCAGCCATTTGTGCGGCTCCAGAATGACGATTCTGCCGTTGTCGGCGGCGGCCAATCCGTTTGCGTCGGAAACAACTTTCGGATGCAGGATGGCCACGGTAAAACCGATTGCCAATCCGATTGCCGCAGCAAGGGCCACCGGCCATTTGCGTTGTGCCCATCGGGAAGGACCAGCGTTGCCCCTGCCGGGTTTGCCGAAGAATGTCAGCATCAGCACAAGCGAAACATCAAGGATAAATGTGTACCACGGATTCACATGCACCTGCCCGAAGCAGCCACAGTCAGTTTTACCGGCAATCGCCTCGAAAAGCGTATAACAGGCGAACGAACCGAAGCAACCAATAGCAACCCGCCGCGCGGCAGCTGGAAATGCCCCGCTCATCAGCCACAGGCCGAGGAAGATTTCAAAGGTGATTAGCACGGGAACGAAATCAGGAATCTCCCACTGGCCGTGCTCCGCTGCGGGCAGCCGTACGTATTGCCGCGACTTCATCATCGCAGCGGCGGCCGATAACAATCCCACAGCAAGCACCAGGAAGCGGCAAAAAGGGTTGGTTGGCGGTCTCGAAACCGATACCGTCGGCCTACCTGGCTGAGGATTCATGCGGCACCTCCGTTGCGACAACAGTATTCGAGTACGATTCGCGGGCACCTGCCTCCAAGGGTACTACGACACGTTGCTTTCCCACCATAATTGTCAGGGAGTTTCTCACGTTGCGGTGCCGCAATCCACTTGGCAACCGCCACTCCACATGGAGATTGGAATAGCCGATGGGGCTTGCGTGCGCCGGGATATTCAGCCTTACCACCGCAGGGTTTTTGCCACGGATTTTAATTTCATCCGGCATTTCCGCAAGCAAGGATGTCTGTCCCTGGAGATAGACCGTCCCCACCATCCGGCCGCCTGGCTTTGTAGCCGTAAGCTGTAGGAGTGCAGGAAAGGGCGTTAGAGGGGGAATGCTTCCGACACTGCCGAATACCCTCAGCGTCAGCGGTTTCCGCAGGTTCGGCATCCCGGGCTTGGTGAAAAAAATCCAAAGGAATTTTTGTATCCTGGTTCCAGAAATTGCGGGTGCCTTCACGCTTACCCGGAGCGTGTCGAGTTCTCCGGGCCGGATAATCTCGTCACGCGCGCGCGTGGCTTCGCAACTGCATTGGACAAGGATGTTTTTTATATGAATTGGCCTCCTACCCACATTCCGCAACATGAATTTTACTACCGGCCGTGCTCCTGGTGCGACCACCCCGAAACTTTCTCTGTTTCCATCCACTAATAATCCGGGGACGGGCGTAGTCTGCCATTTCGTTTCTGTGGCAAATCGTGGCTGGTACCGCGTTTTGGTATCCAAGAATATCAGGCAGACCAATACTGCCCCGAAGACCAACGCGGCGGGGAAATATCGCCACTTCACTAACCTCTTAAAGTCGACCATCTTGGACTCGATTGGAAAGCCGTATTCAAGCGGCGGTACAGGTTCACGCGGGATCTGCCTGCTGCTGGGTTAATATGTTTTTACCCCCATCATTTTTCCTTCGCCGCCGGCGGAGCGGGAATGGCCCTGTGCAATAAATTATAAATTTGCTTGTCGGTGAGAGTTCGATTGCCGGATTTTATCAAAAAACTCTTATTGATCCTCGAATCCAAAACTAGGGCCCCTCGAGGCCAGACCATAATATAATGTGAGCGGATATTTTTAGCCTCGCCAATCTTGTATGTAACGTGCGTGAATTTTTGCACCACCGGAAAATAGCCGGGTGTGTTCGTGAGCGTACGGGCCACTAGTTTTCCCGGTAGAGCGACCCCGTTCACAGTCCTGAA
>DAHVEJ010000099.1 GCA_027313145.1 Phycisphaerales bacterium
TTCCGGTGGAAGTATCGACTCGACACGGTTACGCCCCCATAACTATTGATATGTTATTTTGGAATCACACTACTAGTGTTGTGGAATCGTGGGATAATGGCGACCAGACCACCACCCGACCGCGCCCGGCGGCCTTGGCTTTATACAGGGCCTTATCCGCGCGCGCCAGCAAGTCATTGATGGACCGATCATCGCGGCTGATCATTGCAATTCCCATACTCATTGTCGGGCGGATTTCCGGTGAGATCAAAGCGGCGGCAGCCACATACGCCGCGCTTAGACGCTCGGCAATTTCCGTAGCCTGCAAACTATCCACACCGGCAAGTGCGACAGCGAATTCATCACCACCCATCCGGCCCACCGCATCGCCGGACCGCAACTGCCCATTAACTGCCTCCGCCAGGCAGCGCAGCAAGCGATCACCTGCGGCATGCCCCAGCGTATCATTGGTTACCTTCAGATAATCCAGATCAATCAACACCACCGCGCCCGGATATGTTTGATTTCTCTGGCGAAACAGTCGCCACAGTTCCGCCTTGAATCCCCGGCGATTGAGCACTTCGGTCAGTTCATCACGATCCGCGGCACGAAGCAGCACATTCCGCATTCGCTCAGCAACCATCAAGGTCAATCCCATATTCAACGTCAGCACGATAATAATAGATGGAAATACCAGCAATCCCAGAGCTTCCTGAGTTAAAGGCACACCAGGGCGCAACGCCATGGCTCCCCAGCAACCACGCACCGCAATCAGGATTGCGATACCGGCGACCAGAAGGTACATCGCCCACGCGCACGCAAGATGCTCACGTCGCGCAATAGTCCTTACAGACCAGCCTGTCGCCAGCGTAATTAACTCAATCGCAGCTGATAGCACCAGGAGCCGACAGGAAAACTCTTCACTAATCCGCGAGGGTATCGCAAAGGCCGCAAAACACGAAACCGCAAAAATAGCCAGCAAACGCAGCCTTGGCCGCCGCCCCGAAAATACCTGGCACCCGCACCAGCACCACCCCCAGGCCAAAACGATGAGGGTGTTGGTTGCGGCCATGAACCACAGCGGCGGCGAGCGGCCTCTGAAGAACAACAGCACAACCGCCGCCATACACGTGAAATTCGCCAGCGACCAATATCCAAAATAATGCTCGCGCGGGCGCAAAAGATAGAAAGCCAGTTGGGCCAGTCCCATAACCGCCAGGATCAGCATAATGGACAAAAATATTGTTCGCGGGTCAACGCCCATCTTGCGATTTCCATCTTAGGATTCTCCACGGCACAGCACCACAAGCCGCCGCCGGAAGATTCCAACAAAGACCCTGCCTGAACTTTTATCGGCAAAACCCTCGCCGCGGAGCAAATTTTAATTCGCATTGTCTCCGTGGTTATCGACCGGGATTTAGACCATAACAGTGGGCGTGGCAATTTTTCCAGGCGACCTCATCCGTGATGTTAGCCGGCACATTTAATGTGCCGCCGCGTCGCGGAAAGCGCACCCGCCGCAGCCGACAGTTCCGGATATCATCGACGCGATCCCACCCATTAAACAACAATATTGACCCCGCCCGGAAAAATTGCCACACCCATAACAGTTCACCAGCACACAGGGTCTTGACAATAGATAAAAACGAAGTAAGCTTCCATCTTATTAAGGCGCTGCGGCTTAATGCGGCGAAAAGGTGTTTTATGTTCACAATCCAATTCATTGCATAAATGAGCTTTCTCGCGCCATCCTCAAGTTAGCGGAGTATTTTGCTGCGCTGGCCCAAAGTGCGGCGAAGTTAAGCTCAAATCTCCAAGTGTACTCGTATCTTTTTCAATACTCGCGCGGCATCGCTTGCTGCGCTTTCTGGAGATTAAGCGTGAAGAATTTTCACAGCCCAAACCGCCGCCGTGGTGCGCGCGGACACTCTAGTGATCTGCAAGGTCATGAGGAATTTCATCAAAAGCCGGACTACAAAACCGCGCAGTTATGCAAGCAGGCGCTGCGTGCGCTAAGCCAATCCCTGGCAGGCGAATGCGGTGATCCGACTTTACAGAATTTGATAGTCGAATCGGTGCGCCCCGCGCCGGACGCATCGCGTCTGCTGCTGACGGTCCTGGCCACACCACAGAGTGATCTAACATATGTATTCCAGCGGCTGGAGCAGGTTAAGGGATTGCTGCGGGCTGCCGTGGCCTCAGCTATTTATCGCAAAAAAGCACCGGAACTGATGTTTCTGGTTCTGCCCATGCCGGAGGTGCAACCGTGAGCACATCCATATTCCAATTCTTGGCCGAACCGCTTTCATCCGATGTTCGCATCCAGATACAGCGATGGTCAAACGCGGATGATGTTCGCCGCCTTGCGGTCATGCCCGATGTCCATCCCGCAGGACTGTTTTGCGTTGGCATGGTCATTGGTACCCAAGAACTTATTTATCCTATCGCGGTGGGGGGTGATATCGGTTGCGGAATCGCCGCGTGCAGATTCACCTCCGAAGGATCGGAAATCACACAGCGACATTTGCTCGCAATTGTTGAGGCAATCAGTCGTTCCATTCCAATCGGACGGCATCGCCGCGCTGATCATCCGGCGCTCCCCGCTGATCTGGCCCAAAGGCCGTTGAGTGATGCGGTATTAGAAAAATTCAAGTTTCATGACGGCGAACTACAACTTGGCACGCTGGGAACCGGTAATCACTTTCTGGAATTGCAGATCGATCAAGATCAGCGGCTCTGGGCGATGGTGCATACCGGATCGCGGGGCATTGGCCAGGCAATTTTTCAATTTCACTTCCGACATTGCGTGCCTGCGCAGTTCCGGCTTTCAGCCCTCGTGGCGGAAGCGCCCGAAGGCGTTGCCTATCTTGCCGATATGCAATGGGCGCGAGATTACGCCGCAGCGAACCGCCGATCAATTATGCAAGTCCTGTCGGAAATCCTCACCGATACTCTGAACGTACAAGCTGAACCGCAAACGTATATGGATTGTGACCATAACCATCTAGCGCGGGAACAAATTGGAGGCGAGCACTTATGGGTGCATCGCAAAGGCGCTAACGCAGCGGCCTTGGACCAGCCGGGACTCATCCCCGGCAGCATGGGCACAGAAAGTTTTCATACCGCCGGCCGGGGAAATGCGGAATCATTAAATTCCAGTTCGCATGGCGCGGGGCGTACCATGACCCGTAGCGCCGCGAATCGCCAAATCTCCCCAGTACAACTGCAGCGTGCCATGAAAGGAATTGTATTTGCCCGGCAGGATAGCCGCGGATTATGTGCTGAAGCGCCGGCGGCATACAAAAATATTCGCAAAGTCATGCGGGCACAGCGTGATCTGGTGCGAATTATCCGCTGCCTCCAGCCCGTGCTGAATTACAAGGGTGCTCGATGACCGCACCGCTTAATAATTAAGGGCCTTGATTTCCCGAAACGCTTTGGCGAACAGCGGTGTTTTTTTCAGCTCGGCAGGGGCGATTCTGGGGTCGTGCTTAAATGGATTGTAAAGCGGATCGCCGACATACGCGATGCGCCATCCCACCTCCGGTGTGGTAAGAAAATAGACTTCGCTTTGCGTAAATTTTCCGGAAAGTAAAAGCGGAAAAAATACGGATGGTTTGGGGAAGGCCTGTAAATACGGCTCTGCCACCGCGCCCAACGTGCCTACCACGCCGTGTTTAAGCATGTTGATGCACCAACCGGTATCGGCTGGATTATGCAGCGTGGTAAGTTCAAAACTCGCAACGTGGTAGCCTACGCATCCCGGCAGCCATTGGCATGAATCCACGTAATGATGCACCGAATACCAGCCGCAATACAGCGCGGCCCGCGGGCAGTTTTTCGCCTGTAATAATGCGGGCGTATCATTAAGTACCACCTGGATGGCGGCATTTTTTTTGATGTATCGGGCGGTCACACGAATGTCATGATCAAAGATTGAATAAGGGTCCGTGCCATGGAGGCCGCGGGCGTCAAAATAAGCCACTCCATGCAAGCCATGGTGTTGCACCGCAACGGACGCGCGGATGATGCCGATGACCATTTCCGGCGTCAGGCCGTCCAGCCGCGAAACCATAATCGCTCTGGGGGAGCCATTGATAAGGCTGGATTCATGCCAAAGCGGGAGATAATCCGGATTCATCTGTGGCTGCAAGGGCGGCTTGGTATGGTACCAGAGCATCATAAGATCATTATCCAACGCTGTGCGGCGGCCATGCTGGGAAAGATATGTGCGATCGGCAAGTAACTCATCGGTTAAGCCGACCAGACCAAACACGTGAAACTGCAGCGCACGCATTTTTTTACGATTCGCCAAATGATCGCGATGCACGGCAAGCTGCTGATACTTTTGCATTTCAGCGGCAACCCAGGCGCGTTGCGTTCTCAGGGATTCCCGTTGCGCCATGGCCTTGAGGCTATGGCCATGCACGTGAATCATACTGGCCATCCCGCCGACGCCGAAATAGGTGGTAAGGAGTTTCAGGAATTCGTGCGATGCGGCACGCCTGGCCGCCGGCGGCAGATGTTGATAGCGTTGAATCGCGGCATTGGCGGCCATCCGAAATTTTGCTAATTCCGTCACTGCATAAGAGGGTTGATGTTGTGCCGGTGCTGCCGGCGGCCCAGCCGGGGCGGTGGCTGCCGGTGCCAAGGCCTGCATTTGTGCTATTCCGCGGCGCAGTTCGCCGGCGCACTGGTTCAACTGTGTTTCCACGCGAGCCAGTTCCCGCATACGATCTGCCGAGGGGATCGGCGGCTCAACGCGCAGAGGAATTCCATAGGTGGTTACCAGACATTTAATCTTCCTGGCCAAATGGCGTTGCCGGAGAATTTCTCTGATGGCACGGGCGATACGCAGGGTGTAATAGGCCGCGGGCACGTCATTGACGTTATGGTTGGTCAAATTCAGCACGATCAGATGAGTGACGGGAATCTTCCTGGCCTTGATGTAATATCTGGCCACCTGCCAGGATCCGGGAATATTTCCATTGACAATCACTGCGATTTGCTGGGGTGTAAGGGCGGGTGCCATGCGTGCCGACAGGAAAAAGCATCCCAGAATCGCCAGCAGAAAACTTCGGCACATCCGCCGGGATGAGACCCTGGCATAACGACACGAAAAGCCCATATCGATTACTCCGGTTCCGGATCAGCTTTCAGTGAGAAAATTCATCGCCAGCGCGGACAAAATGCCAATGCCTGTCGCCACGGCAGAATCGGGAAATTCATACTGCGGATTATGCAGCATGGGGTAGGTTTTCCGGCCGCGCGGGCGCGTGCCAAGAACAAAAAAGCATCCCGGCACACGCCGCAGATAATAAGCAAAGTCCTCACTCCACAGAAATGGCTGATCCAGCACCTGCACATTTTCTCGGCCTAATGCACCGGCCGCCGTGCGATGAAAAAAATCATGCGCAGCGTTGCTGTTAATGGTGGCTGGTGTCCCGCTGGTTAATTGCACACGGGCCTGGCAGCCATGCACGGCAGCCAGCGTGCGGCTGACCTCGCGAATAACAGTAAGGGTCTGCTTGCGAACGGCTGCGGTCAGCGTTCGCAATGTGCCGCTGAAACTGGCGCAATCCGGCACCACATTGCTGGCCTGCCCGGCGTTGAAAGTTCCAACGGTGAAGATCACCGTATCGGTGGGGGCGATGCGCGTATAAATCGCCGAGGATATTTCCGCCATTATTGCCGCGGCACATTGAATCGGATTTTTTCCTTTGTGCGGATAGGCCGAATGCGTGCCCACGCCGCGGATCTCAATAACAATCGTATCCACCGCCGCCAGCAGACAACCGCTGCGCGAAGCGACCTGCCCGACCGTGAGTTCCGGCCAGCCGTGGAGGCCGAAAATCGCCTGCACAGGCGGAGAATCCAGAACATGATCCTCACACATCCGCAAGGCACCGTTACGGCCCTCTTCCGCAGGCTGAAAAATCAGCTTGACGCGTCCCATAAGTTTATGGCGGTGGGCTGCCAGATTAGCCGCCGTTCCCAGCAAAACCGCCATGTGGCCATCATGGCCGCAGGCGTGCATACGCCCCGGCCACCGACTTTTCCAGGCAACTTTGGTAGCTTCGGTCACCGGTAACGCATCCATATCCGCCCGCAGGGCCACGCACCGGTCCCCATCGCCAATTTCCGCCAAAATGCCCGTTCCCCCCGCTAATCCGCGTTGAAAACGTATGCCCAGTCGAGTCAATTCCGCCGCCACCAGATCACTGGTTTCCCGTTCTTCATACGCCAATTCGGGAATCTGATGCAATTGCCGCCGCAATTTCACCGCCTGACGCACCACACGATCAGCCGGAGACGACGGGTAAGATATTGATTTACGCATAACAACACCAACGTGCAAACTAGCCGTTAGCACCGGATTTTGCAAACCAGTGCCCCCAGTCCCCCGGTACCGTTCCCCAGTGCTTCACGAGAGCTTGTTATGCTGCATCCGCGTTCCTATTATGCAGCGGGGCCGGTAATTGCTTGGAAATAAAGAGATGTCCAATACCGCTTTCAGTAAAGCCACGGGCAATAAACCGGGATAATCAGCTCCCGATCAGATCTGGCAACTTTATTTTATCGAGGCCTTTCTTCTGGGCTGCTTCATGATTTCCGCCACGGGTGCCACGGTATGATGGAATCGCCAAAATCCATTGTTTCCCACATGGTGGTATCTCCCCTTCTCCGGCGCGTGGTCATTGGCTTCTGCCATGGGATTAACCGCGGTGGTGCTGATTTACTGCCCGTGGGGTAAACGTTCGCCATTTGAGGAGGGTCCCCAGAAAAAAATAATTATTTTGAACCAGTCCGAAGACCCCTGCGTATACTCATTGTCACGGTGAAGTTTCCCACGGCTTCCCGTGGCAAAGTTCCTTCCTTCTCCCCCACGAACGCCGGTGGTTGTTTCCCACACAGCCACCGGCTTTTTATTCCTCCACCGGGGCTTGGTATTGGGCGGATATTTTCGCCTGAATCATCGGTGGAACGGTTTCGTAATGGGAAAACTCCATGGAAAAGCTGCCCTGGCCGCTGGTGGCGCTGCGCAATTGATTGTCATATTGCCCCAACTCCGAAAGCGGGGCCGTGGCATGAATCGCCGCCAGCCCGCCGGGTAATAGATCGGTGGCATTCACCCGCCCGCGCCGCCCGTTAAGATCACCGGTGGCGCTGCCAAGATGCGATTCCGGAACTACCACTTCCAATGTTACCATGGGTTCCAGCAGCGTGGGGTGAGCCTTTTGCAACGCGGATAGGAACGCATATTTCCCGGCAATACGAAACGCGATATCTTTGGAATCAACCGGATGGGTTTTACCATCATAAATGGTCACCCGCACATCCTGTACCGGATATCCCCCGATCGGGCCGTGCTCCAGGGCGTCGCGAATCCCTTTTTCCGCCGACGCAATAAACGGCCCGGAAATCGCACCCCCAAATACCTCATTAACGAATTCAAACCCTCGGCCATGCTCCAGCGGCTCAACGCGCAAATATACTTCACCAAATTGCCCCGCTCCGCCGGACTGTTTTTTGTGCCGGTAGTGCCCCTCGGCTCTCGTGGTGATGCTTTCCCGGTACGCGATGCGCGGCGGGGCGGCGGTGACATCCAGGTTGAAGCGATTTTTCATCTTTTCCAGCATGACGCGCAAATGCAGATCGCCTAAGCCGTGAATGATCAGTTCATGCGTTTGCGGATCATGCGATGTGCGAAAGGTCGGATCTTCCTCTGTGAGTTTGGAAAGCGCTGAAGAAATTTTTGCCTCGTCTCCGCGGGATTTTGGCGCAACAGCCATGGAAAACATCGGTGTGGGAAAACGCGGCAGAATGGCGTGGAGGTTGTTTAACGCGGCAGGCGCATGGACAATTTCATTGACATGCAGGTCATCGAGCTTGGCGACCGCAACAATATCCCCCGCATACGCCACGGAAGATTCGGGATGATCGCGCCCCTCGATTTTTAACACATGTCCGGCCCGGTGCATTTTTTTATCCTGGCCATAGACAAATGCCGTATTGGCGTCGAGTTTGCCCTGCAATATCCGCATCATGCAGAGCTTGCCGACATAGGGGTCGGTGGTGACTTTGAATACCTGTGCCAGCAGAGGGGCGGCGGGATCGCTTTGAATTTCCAGCGTTTCCATCTGTTCGGGATTTTCCGCATTGGCCCGTTGCAGGCGCTTCATGCGGCCCGATACCGGGGAAGGCGCTTCTTCCACAAGAATATGCAGCAGATCATCAATTCCCACCTCCTGTTTTGCGGAGACAAAAAGAATCGGAATCACATGGCCGGCATTCATGGCCTTAATAAAACAGCTTCGCAATTCGGCGGGATCAACCTTTTTACCGGCCAGATATTCTTCCAGCCGGGCGTCGTCCATTTCCACCACCGCTTCGACCATTTCCGCGTGAATGGCCGCGGCATCGCCAAAATCCGTACTTCCGGCGTCATGGTCGAAGCAGTCCACGACATCTTTTCCGCCGGCGGTGGGCAGGTTGATACAATGTAACGGCGTTCCAAATGTGGCTTTCAGCTGCGCAACCAGGCCGGGCAAATCGGTGGCGGCATCCAGTTTGTTTACAACAATCATCCGCGCCAGGCCCATTTCCCCCGCCGCATGAAAAAGCCGTCGCGTGTTGTATTCCACACCGCGCACAGCGTCCACGACGACCACCGCCGTTTCCACCGCCGGCATGGCCGCCAGAGCGTGCCCGATAAAGTCCGGGTATCCCGGCGTATCAATAAGATTAATTTCCCGGTTTTCAAAATTAGCGAACATCACGGTGGAATTGGTGGAGTGTTTATGTCGCCGTGCCTCAGGTTCAAAATCTGAGACGGTGTTGGCTTCTTCAATGTTGCCCATGCGCGTAATAACCCCGCAGCGGTGCGCAATGGCCTCCGCCAGGGTGGTTTTCCCCGCGCCGCTGTGGCCGATTAATACAATGTTCCGGATGTCCGCCGGCCGATACTCCGTTAAAGTGGTACCCATATTCCGCTCCTCATGTAAAAGACTAATTATGGCTGATCGCCGGGCGGCAGCAAGTCCGGGGGTATGTCCGTGTGCAAAGCCAGGGATTCGTAAAGGCGTTCCAGTTTTTCGCCGGTGACTTCCCAGGTAAAGTGGGATTGCACCAGTTTTTTAGCGTTTTCCCCCATGGAAGTGAGAATTTCCTGGTTGCCCAGCAGTTCCGTAACCGACGTTACAAACGCCGCCATATCGCCATGTTCAATAATCACGCCCGACTGATGGGCTTCAACTTCATCAAAATGGCATTCGCGCGTGAGTACCACAGGCAGGCCAGCGGCCATGGCCTCAATAATCGCCGACGATGAAGTCGCCTGATGGGCCGGAAGAATAAAGACATCAGAATCCACCAGCGTGCGCCATTTCGCCAAACCCGTCAGCTCACCGGTCCACACCACATGTCCCGTTAAATTGTGTTTCTTGATCAAAGCATTAAGGATATCGATGTAAGATTTTTCCCCGGTTCCCGCGATCACCAGAATCAGGTCCGGTTGCTGCCGGAGAACCACCGGCCAGTGCGGCAACAACCGTTCAAGGCCGCTTTTCGGTTCAATATTTCCCAGAAATAAAGCCAGCGGACGATCCGGCTTGCCCAGTGTGGATTGAATTTCATTGCGCCAGGAGCCGCGCGCTGGAAGGTTTTCACAAACCGCCGCCGGAATACCATTGCCGATAATCGTATTTTTTAGATTCGCCAGGGCCGATGAGTGTTTGATTTCCGAAATATTCAGACACTGAATGGCCGCGGCATGGTGCAGCAGCGCTGAATCTTTCAGCAGCCAGTTAATCGACTTCATCAGGCCGCCGCCGGCTTCGGCTCCCGCCTCAAGTTGTCCGTGCGGTGCCAGAATGTACGGAATGTTTGCCTGTCGGGCCGCCGCCGCAGCGTCGCTGCCCGCGCTATGACGCAGGCCGTGAATATGAACAATATCAAAATGCCGCACGTTCTGTTGCAGGTACGCGCGTAAATCTCTACTGGGCATACGCCCCGTGTTGCTGTCGGTAGCGAACCCTCGCACCAGCACACCCTGCGGCTGCAATACCGTGCCCTCGCGCTTTAAATAAACAATGCTCACATCATGTTCACGCGCAGCCACCGCTTCGGCCATGCCGCAAACCGAAAGGGCCAACGGCCCGCTGTCGATACGCATATCTGTAAGCACATGAAGAATTTTCATGCAAAATCGCCCCGTAGTATCCGCATCACGATGGGGTGGAAACGCACAACATGATTCCACCAATGCCCGGATTTGTGCCATCGGCAACGCTGTGGACTGATTCTACAGTCCCACGCCAACCGAGGCCAGCGAAATTCGCAATCTTATATTCCCGCGTATGGCAATTATTTTGGGCGGCTCTCGGGTCGTCCCGATAATTATCGGGATCCCCACCCGCTTTTATTCAGCTTTACCGCCTGCCCGAGTAACGGCCGTCGCAACCCATCGATTACTCTGACAGGCTTCCGGGAACTGGGATATAATTTGAGATAGGAAAGTACTTTTTCTGGGATGGGTTAAACGATGAACGCTGAAACGCTCCACGCGGTTACGGGTGCCTTCGGATATTCCGGACGGTATATCACGCAGCGGCTGCTGGCGGCGGGCATTTGTGTGCGAACGTTGACCAATTCGCCACAGCGGCATAATCCTTTTGGCCAGTCCGTGGACGTGCAACCGTTTAACTGGCATGATCCGAAAAAGCTGGCCGAAGCATTGACCGGTGTGGATGTGCTTTACAACACCTACTGGGTGCGCTTCAATAGCCGGACGTTCTGCTTTGCGGAGGCTATTGAAAACAACCGGAAACTGTTTGTCGCCGCCAAGGCCGCCGGGGTGCGGCGCATTGTGCATGTGAGTATTACCAATCCGGATATCAACTCGGATTTAGAGTATTTTCGCGGCAAGGCGCAGGTTGAACGGGCACTGACGGATTCCGGGGTGGATTTCACGATCCTGCGGCCTGCTGTGATCTTCGGGCGGGAGGATATTTTGATTAATAATATCGCATGGGTGTTACGGCACCTGCCTGTGTTTGGAGTTTTTGGCGATGGCCAATACAAATTGCAACCGATTTACGTGGATGATCTGGCGGAGTTGGCGGTGCGCTGCGCGGGCGATAGCACAAACCGTATTATCCAGGCCATCGGCCCCGAAACATTTACCTATCGCGAACTCGTTAAAACGATAGGCACCATCATCGGGTGCCCGCGTCCGGTCATATCCGTGAATCCGGAAGTTGGATACCTGTTTGCGGCGGTGGCCGGAAAGCTGGTTCACGATGTCATTATCACGCGCGACGAAATTCGTGGCCTGATGGATGGCCGGCTCGTTGTGGATGCCCCGGCCGCCGGAAAAACAAAGCTAACAGAATGGGCGCAGGAAAATCGCGCATGGCTCGGAAACCGCTACGCCAGTGAAATGGCTCGCCGCAAGGATCTGGTCAGCGACTACACCGCCCTTCGCAACGGCGGTCAAGAAGTGAAACAGGGGCGCGGTTAGCTAAGCGCACAGAACAGCTTTGAACACTGGCTGGCCGGACACTTCCAAAATGGGTAATCAAAGCGAGATTAAACCGCGGATTGCGCAGGTCGGGCTGCGGCCCGATAGAGCAGCGAAGGACCGAGAAGTGAAACGGGGACGTTATTGGTTAATAAAATCGGCGGCTGATTTAAAGGCTTGTTGGGATGTGCTTGGCGCGGCGGTAAAACAGATGGTGTTCTGATGCCGAGGCAGTTGCGGTGGCGATATACTGAAATCCTAGGGACGGTCACCTATTAAAATAGCATGATCTATGGGATCGCGGGCGGGGCTGGCGTTGTAACATTGATTTCCTTTGCCGATGTTTCGCCCGACGGTATAATCCGTTCCGGATTGCTTAAAGGGGAATATATCGTTGGTCGCCGCGGATGAAACAATTTTGAAGACAAAGCGCAACGGCAATTGGGGCCGCCGTGGAACCTCCGTTTCATCCACCGCTGAAGTTTATCCCGGCGCGCCGTGGATGGATGTTTACAATCTCCAAAGATCAAAGATCACGGATCAGAAAACTGGAAGTTCCGATGATTTATTCATTGATCATTATTCATTGGTTATTGAGCGCCGCGTCGTGCCTTTGTGTCGTTGTGGTGCAGAGCGGTTTTTGTTCATTGATCATCGGTCACTGGTCATTGGGCGAAGCGCCGACAACACCGGCTCCGTGGTCGATGTGGTGGCCAATGGATCAGGCAATACGAATCTGGATCACATTGTGTATGACTCCTTCGGCAATACGGTCAGCCAGACGAATTCGGCAAACGCCATGCTCATGGGCTTTGACGGCTACGTGTATGATGCCGAGACAGGGCTGTATTACGCCAATGCAAGGTATTACAGCCCGCAGTTGGGAAGATTCATCAGCCAAGATCCCAGCGGGTTCGCGGCGGGCGACAGCAATCTTTACCGCTTCGTCGGCAATCATCCCACTTATGCAACCGATCCGACAGGCCTGTATGAAGGTGGTAGCGCCTTCACGCAGGGGACGGGAAGCTACGGCAGCGGCTCCGGCGGCAGCAGTTCGCTGATCGCTCCATGGCTGAATCTCGGAAGTGGTGGCGCGGGTAATTCCGCCGATGCATCGCCCACGAGTTTGACGGGTTCCACCGGCTCGTCTGGCTCGGGTGGTTCGGGTGGGTACATTCCGGCATCGGGCTTGGGTGCGGGCCAGTCGCTTGGCGTGGCCTATGGCGGCAGCTCGCAACCTTCGGCGCAAAGTCTGCTCGGCGGTGGTGGTTATGCATCGCTTGGGATGCCATCGCCGAATAACGGGATGGCAACTTCGTCGGAAATAAATGCCGCCGCCGTCGCCGGGACGCAGGCGTACTCGAATTCCGTCAACGCAGCGTTGTCAAATCCAAATCCGTTCCAAGTTTACGGATCGAACGCGAGCTCCTCGCCGACGATAAATATTGATCAGGCGGCCTACAACCCCGGCGATTTTGCGCAGGCCTTGGGGAATTCGCTGATACAAAGCGGGGCGTTGCCAGATCCGTCGGTGTGGGGGCCGCAGGCGCAGGAGATGTTTGGTCCGAATCCGGTAACGAACCGGTTATTCGGCGCACTGCAGGCTGGCGGCGGCTTGGGCACCGCATCTGAATTCGGATCGGCTGGGGTAACGACGCCGGTGTCAGTGCCAGCGATGGTGGGAGGAAGCATATTGGCGGTCAATGGTGCGGACAATATGTGGGCCGGTCTGAAGACGCTATGGAACGGCCAGCCGACGGAAACATACACGCAACAGGCGATTACCGCGACCACGGGAAGCCCGACGGCGGGCTTGTGGGGCAGCACGCTGATCGGCATGATGGGAGGTAATGACGCCGCGCTGGGGGACAGAACTGCTGAAAGTTTAAGCAGTTGGGTTGATGAGGGAGGAAATCTAAGGGCTGGCGGTAATCCTGGCGTGTCGAGTGATGCCTATAATTTCCAATCAGGCACGCTCGGCGCGAGATCTAATTTGTTGACGGGCCGGTCACAGGTACCGTACCTCTCCTTCACAGATGAATCGGGAAACATCATTGGTGCTAAATTTGATGGGGTGAATGGAACGGAGTTGATAGATGCAAAGCTTAACCCATTCTTTTCTACAAAGGCCGTCGACGAGGCTACTCGACAGGCGGCGGTTGCACAGTACTATCGCCTTCAGGCAGTTTGGGAGTTCCCCACGCAAGATGCTGTAAATGCCGCCAATCGCTTTATGCAAACCAACAATATCGCCGGAATAACAGTGAGGCTTCGCCGATGATTCAGAATTATTTTCCATTGATACGTGGAATTATCAACGCGTTTTTATTTCTTGAGTCCGCTGGACCAGATGAGGTGGATCCTGATTCCGCGGTGCGTTGTATGGAGGATATTGCTTCGAGCCTTCTGGTTTTAGAAAAGCCTGATCAACTGGAGCTTAGATCACATCTTGAGAAAATGGCAGATGGAGAGGAAAATGTAGCCTATAGAAACTTTGTTCGCGCGTTGCCGGACAAGATAGGCCTTGCTGCCGGGGGTGGTGGTGCGTCAGATTGTTGAGGATTTAGTGGACTGTGTGGTGGCCCACCCAATTGCGGGACCGCCGAAATCCATGATAATGGTATCGCATTGCGAGTCGGGGGTTCTTAGGTACGGTTGAATGGTAACACTGGCTGAAACAGCTTTAAATCGCAAATCCGGCGGCTTTACTTCTCGCCGTAGATTTCACGATCTTTGCAGCCTCGCATTTCCAAACAGCGTGTCGGAAAAATCTACGCAATATGTAGATCATTGCAATGGCCGGAGAACATCGATCACTTATCAGAAAAAAAGAACTCCGAATAATTTGCTCATCGATCTTTGCTCATTGGCCATTGAGCGAAGCGCCGACGGCAGCGCATTTCAAAATTATTCTAACTCCCAACTCCTAACTTCTAACTCCTCGTCGTCCCTGATCGCGCCATGGCTGAACCTCGGAAGTGGAACTACTTCCACCGGCTCATCACCCGTCAGCCGGACCAACCCAACATCCGCCTTCGGCGGCCAAGGCCCAATCACCGCGCCTACGTCCGTCGGCACATCCAGCGGGTTTGGTGGGGCGGGTAGTTATAGTTCGGGAAGCAATTCCATTGCATTTAATCTCGGCAATGGGCCGTCCAATCAGGCCCTCTCGGCACTGGCACCGTCCGTTTACGATTCTATGGGCGGCGGAGGCGGAGTCTCGTTCGCCTCCAATATTCCCTCCGCCGCATCCAGTGCGGCGTATATGCAGAATTTGTCGGCATCTTATCCCTCGGTCATCAATAACGCTGTGAACCAAGACATGGGCGGGATCATTCAAGCCACGCAGCAATGGAATCCGCTCAGCAGCGCGATGGCATCGCTTGGTGGTGCATTGTCTTCATGGGGTCAGGCGCAGGCCAGTGCCGGCAATGCGAGCTGGGGAGCCACCGGTATGTCCCTTGGCGGCGTGGCCAATACGGCGGCGGGACTTGGTAATCCGGTCAGTTCGCTGTTGAGCCTTGGGCAGGCGTCGTATAACGTTGCATACCGAGACGGAGCGTTGGCGGGCGTTGGCTATGGCCTCGGCTCGCTGGTAGGTGCCACGCAAGCTGCGCAGACGTATTACGCCACGAATTTCGCAACCGGGCAGGGACTGTATGGCCTGAATCGCATCGGCATGGGCTTCAGCGCATTAAGCGTCGCCAGTGGTGCGGCGGCGGGATTCCAAACGGCATTTGTTACTCCCGACGCACTTGCAGCTTCCGCCCCGCGCACCGTCTCGTTGAACGTGTTGAATTCGGAATTCACGCCAAATGGTGCAGGGAGTGCGATACCTGAATTACCGGTGTTCAACGGCGAAAAAACGCAGGGCGTACTCGTCACGAATGAGGGTGAAGTCATTCCGTTGGAGTCCGGCAACACGAACCCAGCTTACGGCAACTACGCTGCCGCAGGTCACGTCGGGCGGAAAGCCGCGATTTGGATACGCGAAAACGGTTCAACAGGTGGCGTCATCTACCACAACAACCCCGGCGGTACATGTGGATTCTGCAATGCACATATTCCCACGCTTTTACCCGAAGGGGCAACGCTTCAGGTTGTAGGACCCGAAGGTACCGTGCACCTACCTGGCTGGTACAACAGGGCACTTCCCTACATTGGCAATAGTGCTGTGCCCAAGCCTAATCCGTTCTTGGGGAGAAACTGATGATGAAAGTCATTGACATTGATGCTACTAATACGGCGAATTCTGTTGCCGAGCTTGAAATGATTCTAGACAGGAGGCATGCGGCAGGCTTCAACTCTTTTTGGCTATCGCATGGAGCGAGGGAGTATCCGAAGCTATCGCTGCTGGTCAGTGGTGAGCTAGCCACTCTATTGTATTTGCCGGATGACGGGCATCCGGGATTTAGATCCGTTGGTGCCGTTCCTAGCTTGAGCTCGCAAGGAATGAGTAGGTTCTCCATCAGCAGCAACAGTGCTGACGATGTAGAGGTGCTAAACAATGCCGTGGTATCGTGGCCAACCGCTCTAAAGGCGGCGAAGGAGTTTTCGCTGTCAGCAGAACTCCCCCCCTCGATAGAATGGTTCGAACTCTGAGGCCGTAGCGGGGGAACGAAACGGAGCGTGCCGGCCCAACGAATTGTGAGGGAACCGGCTACAATGATCACGGAGCACTGATCAATAATCAAAACACGTAGGAAGAGTGGATGGTCGCAGCGGGTGAGAAAATTTTGAATCGCAAATCTGGCGGCCTCGCATTCCGTCGCAGTGCTTCTCTGTGCTCCTCGGCGTCCTCTGTGGCATTTTACAACGATCAACGAACAACGATCTACGAACAGCAAAAAAGAATTCCTTTCAATTTGGCCATTGAAAATGAATCTGTGAAATCTGAGAAAGGAGTTTTTCCCGTAGAGTAGAGGTCGCAGCAGCACGATTACTACTGCGGCCCCCCTCATCGAACCGGACAGGCGGGATTACCGCAT
>DAHVEJ010000009.1 GCA_027313145.1 Phycisphaerales bacterium
AGCGAAGCCTGGGCTGCCCTGAATACCTCGGAACGCTTCGTGACATCCTTTGTCCCATTGAGGATCACCTCTGTCTGGGGGCCGCAGGGAATTTTGATCAGCGTTAAAGGCCCTGCCACATCGATATCCGTGGCCCAACTAACAGTTGCGTGGGCGAGTTGCATCCATTGGTCCACTTCGTGCGCTGGTGAGCTATTTACGGTTACACTCGCGGCCGCGTTGCCGTGGACGCGTAAAATGAAATTTTTAACCGAAGACTGATACGTTCCCGAACTCGGGCTTACGGTTACGACGGTACGTTGCCCATCGGCTTTCGCCGTGATTTGCTGCCGGTGAAATTCGTTTTTTTCGTATCCGTACGTGGTTCCATCATCATCATAAAACAGCCCTGATGTGGCTGCTGATGTTGGGTGAATATCAATATAGATCATTTCGGGATTGGCGGTGTGAATGGCGCGGACTGGCTCTGCAGCCGGGATAATCGCACCTTGCTTGATAAAAAGAGGCCAGTCCATCCAGGAATCGGTGTTCAGGGCGTAATTAATCCATTGGCCACCGGTGTATCGATCACCGCGGAAGTAATCTGTCCATTCGCCGGCGGGAAGGTAAATCCGACGAGTGGTGGATTGATCGTTTTGATTTCCCAGTTTTTCCAGCACGGGCGCACATAGAATCCAGTCGCCAAACATCCATTGATCCACCATGGATATGACGTGTGGATCATGGGGATAATCGAAGATTAATGGCCGCACGATGCCAACACCGGTTTGTACACAGGCGGCATGTTCAAGGGCATAGGTATAGAAAAACCATGTGTAACGCTGGCGAATGGCTTGTTTGACCGTTTCACAGGCCTGATCCCCAAACACCCAGGGTTGCCGGCGCTCACCGTTGGTGCAATGGGTTCGTAGCGTGGGGCACACCGCGGTGAATTGAAACCATCGCGTGTAGACTTCCGGCGTGGGGTGGCCGTTAAATCCGCCGGTATCCTGTGCCCAACGCATCTGCCCCATGGTGATGGTATTAATCATCGCAAGGGTCTGTTCCCGCATGACATGAAATCCTGTGGAAATATCCCCCGACCATGTGGCGTAAGCATAGCGCTGGGAGCCGAGATAAAAATTGCGATTAATCGACCATACTCGCGTATTCGGTCGAACCCCTCTTTGTCCGTCATACAGGGACTGCTGCATGTGCAGAAACTGGAAATTGCCGGTATTTCCCTGGTCTGCTTCGTCGTTCCAGAATCCCGCAATTCCCTGCTCCATGCATTGATGAACCCAGGTGGCATGCCAATACCATTGTCGGCACAGGGGCTTGTAAAAATCCAGATCCAGTGACATTAGCTCGGAAAAATAATCCGCGAACGGTTTTTCCCCGGGCAGAAAAATACCGAGTTTTTTTGCCGATGCGCCCTGTGTGGTCATCGGCTCAAGTTTGCCTTTCACGGTACTGATGATAATCCGCGGTTTCATAATGCCGGTAATTTTGCATTCCAAATTCCGCGTCCAGTTAATCAGTGCATCCGGGTTTTCGCCGGGAAGCAAGGCCTGTGAATATTTAACCGGATTCCATCGGAACTCGCCAAAATGGCTGGCACCCCAGTCTTTCCAGTCAAAGTCAAGGGTGAAGTTATCAATTGGAATATCCCTGGCGCGATAGGTTTCCAGATAGTGCCGCAGCAAATGTTGATTCGTGCCCCATTGCGAGTTGGTAAATCCATAGGCCCATTTGGGAAACAGTGGCATTTTCCCTGAAACCATGGCCAAACTTTGGAATATGGTTTTCGGCGGTCCAACAAAGATGAAGACCGTCAGACTGTTGGGACGAAAATAATTGCGGCCATAATCTTCCGGTTTAGGATTTCCGTAATAAAAGCTGATTTCATTATCATTAATGTGGAAATATCCGCCGTCAGAGTCCACAAGAATGCCGTAGCCTGATGTGGTCCAGGCAAAGGGCGCTCCGCCGCCGCCTTCGGCTGATGCTTCAACTTTGTAAGTTCCGTTTGGCACGCCTTGGCCATTTTTAAGCACCGGGACTTTGGGTTTGGTCCACTCGGCGGAATTATGAATGCCATAGAAATTCGCTTTTTTATCGCGGCCGAAAGTCACACCGGTGGCAGCCTGATTTTGGGGATTCACCAGCATTCTTTGCTTTCCGGTTTGGCTTAGCAGGATATTACCGGCGCGATCAAATAGGGTAATTTGTGACGAATTACGGTGGACCAGTAGCTCAAATTCCGTTGTTTTTAAGCGAATGCTGTGCGTGTCTGTTTCAATCAAAGCCTTGGGGGCACCTGGAAATGCTGCGTCGGGATCCAATACCGGTGTGTGCGGATCACTTATCCCGTTTGCCAGCAGGTCCAGTCGCAAAATACCGGGCGACAACGCTTTAGCGTGCAATACATCATCGCCTATGGATAGCTGGAAGGAATCTTCCTGGCGGTGAACATTCGCCTGTTGGTGGGTCGCAGCAGCTGCCTGCAGTGATTCGCTGCCGACAAGTGCGACTGTTAATGCGGCCGTTGAGGACGCCCGAAGAAAATCACGTCTGTTGTTCATGGATGAGGTAAACTCCTAATGGTGGCGCTGCGGGCCATGATATGAAAGCGATGTTGCCACAGTTGTCAAAGAACGCTTTCTGGCTCGCACCGGCGATGATGGGCGGGCCAAAGTGAAGTCCGCCGGTTGCCCTGAACTGGAATTCGAGGAAATCCAGATTTCAAAATGACTCGGCTCAACCAGCCATCTGCCTCCGGCAGTATAGTATCCCCAGTCCTTGGCACCAAGCGCAAAGCTGACCCTCTGGCTTTGCCCCGGGGCAAGTTGCACGCGGTGAAATCCCTTCAATTCTCTGACTGGTCGGCACCCCGCGCTAAAGTACAGGCCCCTGATATAGAGCTGAACGGTTGTCATGCCCGGTACGTGACCGATATTTGTCACCCGGGCGCTGGCGATAACAGGCTTGGTGCCGACTGACCGTGTAACGTTCAGGTGGACCGATCCGATATGAAACTTTGTGTAAGATAAACCGTAGCCGAAAGGGAATTCCGCCTTTCGCGTTCCATCAATATATTTCCCCAAGGTTGGGCGTCCGGTGTTCAGGTGGTCGTAAAAGACCGGAATTTGTCCAATGGAACGCGGAAAGTCCATCGTCAGCCGGCCGCTGGGATCATACTTGCCCGTGAGGACCGCCGTAACGGCGGGGGCGGTCTGTGTGCCTAATTGCCAGCATTCCAGAACAGCCGCTGACGATCGTACCACGTGGGGAATTGTCAAAGGGCGACCGTTAAATAGCAGCGTGACAACCGGTTTGCCGCTGGCCGCGACCATGTTAAACAATTGCTGCTCTTTCTTCGGCAGACCAATTCGTTTTCGGCTGGTGTTTTCACCGGTCATGCTGGACGTTTCACCAACTGCCAACAGCACCAGATCAGCGCTTCTTGCCGCCGCTGCCGCTTGCCGAAATCCCTTTCCCGACATACCGGTTTTGACAATAGACCATTTAACGTACCCTCCCAGGGCCTTGCGCAGGCACTGCGACAGGGGGGGCATGTGACCTACGCCGCCCAAATCATGCCAACAGCCTAAAAATTGGCTTCGCGTATTGACAAACGGTCCAATGAGCGCAATATCCTGCGGTGGATGAAGCAGCGGCAGGATATTATGTGAATTTTTGAGAAGCACGCACGATCGTTCCGCCGCTTGGAAAGCCAGTTTGAGCGATGCGGGTTTAAGAAATGCATGTCTCCAGCGTGTCATGCTGAAGTACGGATGTTCAAATAGACCGCTTGCAAATTTGACAGCCAGCACCCGACGCACTGCGGAATTGACCTCGGCAATCGATACTTTGCCTTGGCAAACCTGTCTTACGAGTGTGGTATACGTATGACTGAACATCTCCATGTCTACGCCGGCAAATAAAGCTCTTCGGGCGGCGTCCGCGGGACTGCGTGCGTAGCCCCAGTTGACCAGTTGGCCCACGCCTCCCCAGTCGCTGACGACAAATCCCCGAAAGCCCAGTTGCCTGCGAAGGACATGATGCAGCGTGTAGCGATCCGCTGTGGCCGGAACACCTCCGATTGAATTAAACGCACTCATCACCGTGGCTGCGCCGGCGTTAATTCCGGCGCGGAACGCGGGGATATGATAATTCCACAATGTAAAGCGCGTAAGTTCCGCCTGATTGTAATCCCTTCCTCCCTGAACCGAACCATATCCGATATAATGCTTCAAACACGATATCACATGATAGGGCGTCCCTAATGCGGTTCCCTGAAATCCGCGCACCGCGGCAGCGGTAAATAATGAATCAAGGTAGGGGTCCTCGCCGAAGCCTTCCGCCACACGACCCCAGCGCGGGTCATGGGAAATATTAACCATCGGAGCAAAAACCCAGTCGATTCCCGCCGCCGTAGCCTCCCGTGCGGCTACACTCTGGCATTGTTGCACCAGACTTGGAGACCAGGCGCAGGACATTGCCAAAGGAATCGGGAAAATTGTTTTGCACCCGTGAACAACATCCTCGCCAAACAGCAGAGGGATTCCCAACCGCGTATCTGATACCGCCATGCGTTGGGCTGCGTTCTCCCGGAATAGTCGGTATTTCCAAAATGCCGCTCCGGTCAAATGAGCCGGCGCGGGAATTCCCAGAAAGGATGATACATCACCTGATTTGATGGATGGTGCCAGGGTCCGCAGATGTTGTGTTCCCCAGCACACTTGCATCAATTGCCCCACCTTCTCGCGCAGGGTCATGCGTGAAAGCAACTCGGAGACTCTCTGGTCAATGGGCTGAGCGGCATTTAACCAGGGGCGGCGGCCCTGAATGGAAAATATTTTCCCATCCGCATGGGTCAATGCGGGCGAAAGCAGAATTGAACCTGCCGCCAAGGCCGCGGGCGCTAGTGACCGGCGGCAACACTGTAAAAACAAGGCTATCTTTTTTTTCATAAGCAATGTATCCGTCTATTTCGTCGCCGTAATTGCCAGACGCCCAGCATTCCCACACTCAATAAGGCAATCGTGGCGGGTTCCGGGGTCACAGTAACATCGGCAAATGAAGCGGTGGAGATGCTGCTGGTATTGTGAGAACTTACGGCCAACCCGGCGAGGAAGCTTGAATCCGTGAAGTTTAGGGTGGGCACTGAGCCTATTTCGATCCAGTCCAAAGCGCCGCCTGGCACCGGGGCCGTCGAATAATATCCGGTGAAGGTGCTTCCCGTTTTCACCAGGCGCACCCAGATTGTGCCGCTTACCGTGGCACTTCCGATTTCGATGGCGTCGGTGCCGGCGGTCGTGCGGGCTTGCATCTGCACGCCATTGCCCGGTGTTAATTCCACCGCTACAAACGCAGCGTCCGCCGCCGCCGAATCGCGGAACATGACGCCGGCCTTCGCCCAGGCGTCTGTGTTTTGTTGCGAAGTAACCTGCGCGGAAATGGTGCCGTTGCCGGTTAAGGGGCGGGAAGCGAAATTGAATTGATCGGAAGCATTCCATATATCCAAGCCACTTCCAAAGACGGTAAAGGTTCCTTTGGAATAACTGCCCGCGCCGGAAATCGAAGGAGCCCCGATGTCCGTATCCGTCCAGGTGCTGGGCAATGCCGCACGCCCTGTGCCCAGCGTATAGGTTAATACCTGCGATGCCCAATTATAATTTTGGGCTGAATCATTCAGTGTGCCATCACTGTTGTGCAAGGTATCACTGTCCGCATCGTTCCAGTTCCAGGCGATGGCACCGACATTTTTTGCCGTAGCGGCCTGCAGGAATGGAGAAACGTTATAACCGCCCGCCGATGTGGACCACCCATATTCTCCAATTATCATCTTAACGCCGGCATTCTGAACACTTGCGATGCTGCTTTCCATTCCTGACGTTCCGGTAGAGAACCACGAATTATACGCGTGAAGATCGAAGACCAAATTGTGCTGCGGATCATATTGGACCAGCGCGGCTCCGTCGGCGACTACAGGAGCCACGCTACCGGCTTCCTGCCCGCCGGGAATCACAATGTTTCCCGTGAAGCCGGTTCCGTCGCGGATGCTGTTTACCATGGTTTCCATATCCGAAAGCCATTGGCCATCGGCCGTTGGCGTATTCCAGGCGTAAGGCTCGTTCCATACCTCCAACCAAACATTCGACTGCCCGGCAAACTGCTTGGCCATCGCCGTAAGCTGATCGTTGTAGGCATTCCAATAGGACGTTTGTGAAGGCGTCACGCCAAGAATCTGCGATCCCGACCAGGTGAAGGGACAAAGAATTGTGGTATCACCGGCGGCAGAGTTATTGTTAACAACGCTTTGCAGTCCATGCAGATAGCTCCCATCGGCTTGAATGGTATTTGTTCCCATGGGAACGACGTTAAAATCGGGGATGTCTTCACGAATAATATTGATTCCCCAGGATGACATTGCCGCCGCGCTGTCGCCGCCGTAAACATCCCAGGCATTGGCTCCCCGATATCCTCCCGTGCTGGTCGATCCCAATGGGGCGATCCCGGTCGCGGCATGGGCCATAAGGGGCACTGCAAATACCACGCCGGACGTAATCATGGCCGTTTTGAGTAAGGACGATATCTCAATTCTAAGTTTACCTGTAGACATACAAGGACCCTTTCTTCCCTTGGGAAATCTTCAGACCAAATAAGCGTATTTTTAAGATCACGTCGACCGACAAACCTTTTCTCAAGCACCCAAATTGCGCCTTTTGGCGATTGCGGGAGCAATGCGAGCAGCAACATTTTGAACCACTGCGAACCATGAAGGCGGGCGTTTGTCATTCTATTTATGAGGCTTGATTACCATAAATCCGTTGTGCAAAACGTCGGTTGGCGACCTGTTAAAAAACGGCGGTACCGCAGCATTTTTGCGGTACCGCCGCCAAATTATCCCGGTTAGCCTGTAATGCGCCTGCGGCGTGTTATCAGCAATAGCCCACTGCCCGCGGCAGCGAATATTGCCAGTGTTGCCGGTTCAGGTACGGCGGCGGACGTGAGATTGAAGTTGTCGTAAACTTCCGTGTAATCGTAACTCGCCTGATGTTGTACGACCCGTACGCCAACATAGCTTGTTCCCGTAGGAACTGTATCGCTTACATTGAAAGTTTCAAACGGATTGCCAACAGCCGCTCCCTGGCCTGAATTCAAATTGGGTAGGTAAAACGCTCCGGAGGAAGAAACTGGAGTGTAATCACCCGCGGTATTATCTCCGTAGAAATCGAGGTAGACCTGCGACGATTCATATACGTTCCCTGAAAGAGCCCACTGGAAACTCAGATTCAGCGATTCGCCGGGTGTTACCGCCGCCCGATCTACCGCGGAAGTCTGAAAAGTCCCGGTCATAATCTCCAGTGCGTTGCCGGTGCCGCCGCCGAGCTGCGCTACGGTCTGGCCATTGGCATCGGAATTTCCCGAGGGGCCGATCACGCCGAAATAAGCGTACTGATTGGCGGCCGGATTAACCGTCAACTGCCAGCCGGGCACATTCGTGTTGTCCGTGGTACCTTGGTAGTAGTCAAATGTTGAACCCGCGTTGAAACCGCCGTTCGTGAGCATGTTTGCCTGTGCGGTGCCAACGACGCTTAAGAGTCCAACCGTCAGAACACTCGAAGCCATCAGCCCAATTGCATGATGTGAATAAGATTTGGTTTTCATTGTGGTATCTCCAAAAAATATGGTTTCATTGTTTCGGCCAGAGCACCCGTCAACGCTGACGGATGATGGCGTGCAAATATCATCTCCGCACCCGAATCCCTTTCGCCAACGGCGCGGGGATTCCGCGTGCAGATGTGTGTTCTCCCTTCGGACACTCCTTTCTGCAGCTTCTGAAAAATTCTGCGCAACGCCCAATCTATAATTGGATTACTATTGAACCAGCGGTATATGCGGCCAAAAATCGCGACGCGTAATGGTTCCCATTGCCCGCGATTCAACATGGCCGTCCCCGAAGACCAGATTGCAATCCATGTTATTGTTATGCCGATATCGGAATCCGTGGAATGTCATCGGACCGGTGTGATCGAAAATGTGGGTGTACGTCTCATCGATATTGTAGGGCGCGATCGCACTGGAACTGTAGGTCCATGGATAGGGTGCATAAGAGATAGAGTTGTTCGGGCCATTGGCGACCATGTAGTCCTGCCAGACTTGCACAATCGCCCAGTTATCCAACTGCATTTCAATTGGATCGGCCTGCCAGTTGGCATCGTATGCCAGTTGGGCATCCCATGCGATGGCAGTCTGATTGATATCCTTAACCGTTGAGAGCCTGACTGGTGGCGTGTATTGAGACCACCATGGATTAAACGTTTGGCCTGACCAATACCCAAAATCACCATCTTCGCCACTGAAGATGCGCGGATTTCCGGTGTATTGGTCGGTCCCTGCCGGGGCTAATGGTGCGCCGGGGTCCATAAATACTTTGCTATCAGTCACTTGGCCGATGTTGGCCCCGGTTGTGGTCGGCTGCACCCCCATTTCGATGCTCAGTTGCTGCGTCCAATCCCGAGAGACCCAGTTGACGGTATTGGCGTATCCGAATCCAAATGGGACGAAATCCTTGTTTTCCTCCGTATAGGTGATCAGCGTCAGGCCGATCTGCCGGAGGTTGGATTCACAGGCCACGGAGGTGGCCAAATCCTTCGCCCTTGCCAGCGCCGGCAATAACAGGGCGATCAGCAATGCGATAATCGAGATCACCACCAGCAATTCGATTAACGTAAAGCCTCGACTCGTACCCGTGCGTGAGATGAATTGCTTGCCAGACATAATAAATCCTCCAAAAAAAGGAACCGTTCATAATAACTCACCGGATGCTTTTTGCGGCAGAACATGGTTAGCCGCACGCATCGAATGATTTAACTATACCTTGAGTGGTTTGATCTTTGGCGTCAAAAATGTTGTTGCTTTGCGCATAATGTGAAATCAGGCCAAAAAAGGACGTTAATGCGGAATCTCTACTGTTTTCATGCCTGAAACCGTTACTATCACAGTGGGTGCTGGATTCGCTTTTAATGTCGTTTTTCTGGCGGAGGTGCTGTCTCATCGGCACATGGGGCGATTAAAATGTAGGGATTGGATATGATTGCTTGATGGAATTGTTTCCCTTTGGAGGCCATGGTGGCGCAAAATAAACGCATAGCAATCGTCGTGGAGTTGGCGGTCGGGTATCGCGAAGCTGTGGTTCGCGGGCTGTGGCGCTTTCTTCAGACTCGGCCGCTGTGGGAGCACCAGGGGTGTGAACTGCATGTGGGTGAGCTTAATGCGCTGCGAAATTGGAAACCCGATGGGATCGTAGCCGGTTTATACGATATAAAACTCGGCCGCGCGCTTAAGAGGCTCAATGCACCGATTGTTGATGTGTATAACTGCGTGGAATTAGCCGGTGTGGTTCAAGTGGGAATTGATGATGTGGCGGTGGGGGATATGGCCGCGAAATACCTCTTGTCGTTGGGGCTTAAAAATCTCGCGTTGGTGGGTGATTACTCCACGCGTTATGCCCTGGAGCGCCGCGACGCCTTCCTGAGAATCCTGCACGCGGAGGATTTGAAATGCTACCAATGGGATCCCACCGAGAAACATCGTCCGCCGGTTGAAAAATTGCGACGCGGCGGGACACCCGCCCCCGCGCCGGGATCGCATACCTTTTCAGCAACTGCGTGGTCATCAAGCTTTCGCAGACAATGGGGCGATGCAGTGTCACAATGGATAACGGACCTGCCTAAACCAGTGGGGATATTTGCCCTTAACGACGACTGGGCGACGATGATTGTCGATCAGTGCAATCACCAGAGTATTGCGGTTCCGGAGCAGGTGGCCATATTAGGAGTGGATAATGCTGAATTGCTCTGCCAGATGGGCCGGCCGCCGCTTTCAAGTATTGAAACTCCCGCGGAAAAGGTCGGATGGGAAGCGGGCGTTGCCCTTGAGCAACTCATGGAGGGAAAGCCGGTATCAAGCCGCCAACTTCTTCAACCGGTGCGGGTGGTTGAAAGACAGTCCACCAATATTCTGGCGATTGATGACCCGGATGTGACAGCCGCGATTCGCTTTATCCAGGCCAATGTCCACCGTGGCATCGGCGTGCGGGAAGTATTAATGACGGTGCCTTCCAGAAGGCGGACTTTGGAAATGAGCTTTCGAAAGTCCGTGGGACGCAGTATTCTCGATGAAATCCAGCGGCTGCGAGTGGAGCGGGCAAAAATGCTGCTTTCATCCACCGATCTAAAGCTCTCGGTGGTAGCGCAACGTAGCGGATTCCGCAGCGCCAGCCGTCTTTGTCGAATGTTTCGTCAAGTCAGTGGTGAAACGCCCGCGCATTTTCGGCGCCGCCGGGAATTGGCGTAATGCAGGGTTATCACTTTCATGGCAATTTATTGGCGTCTGGGCTCGGAGCCGTCTCATGTATGCGCTTTGTGCTCTTTTCCCTTGGTGCTGCCGGTCGTTGCTTTTGATAAACCCGGATATATCGAATTTCATATTTGGCAGGCAGGGCTTTATTATTAATCGGGCCGGCCCAGTTTCCACCCATCGCCAGATTTAAAATGAGATACATCTTTTTGCGAAACGGATTGTTTGCGCCTGTCCCCGCATCCGAAACATTGAAGGTAAAGTACTTGATTCCATCAATAAAAAATATTATGTGCCTGGGCGACCAGTCCATGCGATAGGTGTGAAATGTATTCGCTGCCGAGCTTCGGAGTGTGAAATTCCGGAACTGCGATTGGGCGTGGTGGTCACCTTCCCAATGAACAGTAGTGTGAATCACACGTGGCTCCCGGCCAAGCCACTCCATGACATCGATTTCCCCGCATTGTGGCCAGCCCGCTTGAGAAATATCCGTCCCCAGCAGCCAAAACGCTGGCCACATTCCGGCTCCGGAGGGGAGCTTGGCACGCATTTCAAAGCGGCCATATAGCCAGCTTTCCTTGCCCAAGGTCGTGAGACTCGCGGATGTGTAGTGTGCCCATTTCCGGGCGTAACGCCAATTCTTTGCTCCGGGGCGATATTGCTTGTTGGCAACACGCTGCTGGCGTGCTTCAATGACCAGCATTCCCCGACGGACCACGGCATTGCCCGGCTGGTAGTATTGAGGCTCTTTGTTACGCACAAACCCCCGTTCATAGCTCCACTTTGCGGGATCAGGCCGTCCCGGCTTGGTAAAGTTATCCTGCCAAACCAGATGCCAAGAGTCTGCCGGAGCGGCCGTCGCATAGTTGCGGAAGGCTGGTCCAGTGAGAATCGCTAATGCGATAAGAAAAATGAAATGCCATTTAATTTGCATGTTGCCACCGTACCTTCAGGTATACAGTATCTAAGGTTTTATTGTACCGGTAAAATGCCCGCCCTGTGATTAATCCTGTTTGGTGTTGAGCACCAAAACCCAATCGCTGGACCCGGCATGGTTTTTACGTGCCGGAGAAAACTGCATATTCCCGCGATTTGCCAGAGGTAAGCGGGAAATTGCGGTATACGTTCCGTTCGTCGGGTCAAACCAGCTCGCGTGCACGGGCCTAGAGAGTTTTGCCATGTTGACCTCAAGGGCACGCGGCGTGGGCAGATAGGCCACCATCAGAGTTCTATCGGCCGTACAGGCTGCCGTGCAATAATCGTCTTGACTGACACGTGTTTTGGTATTTCCATACGTTCCCAATCCTGTGCTTACCACATCGTGTGATTGATCCGGTATCAGCGCGTACCATGGTATGGAATTAAAAAAGTTCTTCCATATCTTGAACTGTGCGGCACCCAGTGTGTTAAGATGGGATTGCCATTCGGGGAAGAAGCCCCAGACGTAATGGTTGCCGTAAATCTGTCCGCATCCGCCGCAAAGCATTGTCCAATACGCCTGTCGCCGCAGCACCGCCGGTGTGCCATAATCCGGGGGAAGCCCCACATTTTCCATCTCATAGTGCGCCTCGAGCAGAAACGTGGGCATCGGTGGCTGGTGATTATAGTTCTGTAACAACTGCTGATACGTGGCACCGTAGGTGTAGGTCGCGTTAAGAGAAATGAGATTGGTCCAGGCGGGATCCTGAAGCGATGGGGTGCATAACAATTCGACGGTTTGCATGCTGGCCGGATCGGCAGCATGAATTCCTTCCGCGACGGCCTGAACAACCCTATCGTTGCGGTGTTTTGCCCAGCTTCCGAAGTCGTTGCCATTAAGCCATATAATGTTTTTAAATTTACGATATCGTTGGCCGAGAAACTTTCCGTACTTCAGGCACTTTTCGGGGCCGTTATTTCGCAAGGTCTTCAGCCATTGGCCGGTTTCAATCGGATCTAAAAATACCAAAAGGCCCATTTTTTCGGCGATCCCGAGCATGTGATCAGCCCGCGCAAAATAGGCCTCATTGGGTCTGGTGAGATCATAGTTCGCTAAATCCGTGCCACCGGGTTGAAAGCCCATAAATGGCCGTATACCGTCGAAGGTGCTGCCATCGTTATTACAACTCGGGAAGTAAGGCCCGGCGCACAGGAGGTTGATCCACATGGAGTTAAATCCATAGGCCAGCCGATTGGTAAAGTAGTGTGATGCCTGCTGAACGCTCAGCTTTACGACCATCGCCTGGGGGGCATCTCCGGCGATCAAAAAAGGGGCTTTGTGCTGATCCATCAGATAACGCCGGCTGCCGCTGATTTGGAGCGGGAACGATGTCGGATGTTTCTTGTCGCGGTCTTTTCCAATCGCCAAAGCTGACCTTTGAAGCAGCCCCGGCGGTGCCATCAGTGAGACCGCCACGGAGCCGGCGGCTCTCATGAGATTCCTTCGGTTTAAAAAGGTGGGTTGATTCATTGAACGCTCCAGTGGGTGATTCGACAATTTCATTGAGTTCCCATTGTTACCGCTGTTACTGCCTGATTCGTCGCTGCCTTCTCCACGACGAATTTGATATCTTTCACCGGCACCGGCTGGCTTACTGCTGCGGAAAACCGGCGAGCTATTAACGCACCACGGTAAAACGTCGCCTTCGCCACATACAAATCGCAATCATACCCGGTTGGTCTTGACCTTTTGCGACAAAAATGATGCTCTATTGCGCAACGGGCGGTGGGGTGCCGCAAGGGGAAGAGCTATTTACCGTTGTTGGCCGGGGACATAAATCCAAGATTTTGTCCAAGCTTTGCATAAGGATCGCGTCATTGGGGGTGGCGGCGATTTATAGGCCTTCGTCGCCGCAATCGGCTGTACACAGCGCGGCTGCGCAAAGTGACATCGCTGGCGACGCCAAATGACAATCCAGTGGGGATATAGTGATAGCGTGAATGACTCGATGATCGCACACTGGAGAACAAAAAATGGCGAAACCTGACGCGGCGATTTATACCAGCGGATTAGCTCTTGCAGCAATTATTTACGCTTCACTTTTCTGCGGCGGCTTGCCTGTGTCCGTCAGCGCCACGATAAAGCCACTCCCTGTTAAAATTTCCGCATACAACAAGGATATTCTTTATGTGGGACGCTTTGATGATTCGCAGCCGGCGGGGCCGCGTTGTGCCTGGTCCGCCAGCAGCGTTACGCTACGATTTACAGGCACTGCGGTCGCGGCGCGTATGTCAGGAAGCTCCAATGATCGCTGGCAGATTATTGTGGATGGACGCGCGACAAAAAAACTGACGATGGCGGGTAGATCGGCGTTATTCCCGCTGACGTCGGGCTTAAAGCAAGGCGTTCATACTATTACACTGTTCAAATTGGGCGAGCCAATATGGGGCACAACTCAGATCATGTCTTTTAGATTAGCTCCAGACAGTAAACTCCTGCCGATGCGGGGAGATTCTCGACATTTCGAGGTAATCGGTGATTCCATCAGCGCTGGTTATGGCGATCAGGCACCCAACCAGACCTATCACTTTGCGGCTAAAACGGAAAATGCGTATCTGGCCTACGGGGCTGTCGCGGCTCGAGATCTGAACGCGGAATATGTGTGCATCGCCTGGTCCGGAAAATGTCTGTGGCCAAGAAACACTATTCCCAAAATCTATGGACGAGTGCTTCCGCAAGACCCCCAAAGTCACTGGAATTACGCCTGGAAACCGCAGGCTATTCTGATAAACCTGGGTACCAATGATTTCGCGGGAGGCGATCCGGCAGAACGTGGGTGGGTTGCTGCCTATGTAGCATTTATCACGCGGCTGCGAAAGCACGATCCGGATGTTTCAATCTTTTGTGCCTTAAGCCCCATGCTTTCAAACTCCTGGTCCGCCAGTAAAAATGCCCGTTCCATGTGCCGTCGATACATTCTGGCGGCGGTTGATAAGTGCCACCGTCTTGGGTATCGCAAGGTCTATTTCCTGGATTTTCCGATGCAAACCGGTAAGTACGGATTCGGAGCCGATTGGCATCCAAGTGTTGGTGAACATCGCTACATGGCCACGATCGTTGAGCGTGCGCTGCGTGAAAAACTGGGATGGTAATGGTAAACCATGAGTTGGAGTAAAACCCCAATGATTCATAACCCCGATCAACAAACCAGCAAGAGTAACGCCTCGGTTACCCGCAGGCGGTTCTGCTCAACCGTGGCGGCCTCCATTGCCCTGACATCGGCACAACGTAAAATCCAAGCTGCTTCCGGCACAGGCGGCATTTCCCAGGCTGACTACCGGTGGCTCAATGTGGCGATGGGCGGCGGGGGGGCGATTCCAGGCATTGTGCTGCATCCCAAGGTGCCCGGGCTGGCCTATATTCATACGGACGTAGGCGGGTGCTATCGGTGGGATTCTGCGGATAAGCGATGGATACCGCTATTGGATCGCATTCCGTTTACCCAGTGGAATCTTTACGGCGTTGACAGCATTGCCGTTGATCCGAATGATGTAGCTGGAAATACTGTATATATCTCCACTGGTAAGTACGCTGATTCCTGGGCTTCCCCGGCGGGCATGGTGATGAAGTCCACCGATCGCGGCGAAACATGGACCCGAACCACGCTGTCCCCGACCGGCGGAAGCAACCAATCGCAGGGGTGCGGCGAGCGGCTTGCTGTTGATCCGGCGAATGGGCAACATGTGGTATACGCGTCACAACTCAATGGACTATTCTCAAGTTTTGATGCGGCCAAGACCTGGGATCGGGTGCGTGCGGCACCGTCTGGATGGTCGTCCCAGAGCGCTTCCCGGAAAAAACGAGGACACGGCTTGGCCTTTGTCGTGTTCGATCCTTCCTCCGGTATTACCGGCACACCGGCCCGGACCCGAGTCATGTATATCGGGGCCACCGGAGAGGGAGTATACAGAAGCGGCGATGGCGGCCAAAGCTGGCAGTTACTTGTTGGAGGGCCGGCTTGGCTGCGAAAGGGGGTGATCGGAACCGATGGTGTTCTGGTGGTATCCCATCGTCACGGAGTGGCAAAATTTGCCGCCGGCCGATGGACGAACATCACGCCGAGGACGCTGAAACAGGGGATTTGCTGCGCTGTGGCAATTGATCGATTTGACTCCAATCATATTGTGGCAACACTGGGATTGATGAATCGCATACCAGTGTTTCGCACAACCGATGGCGGAAAAACGTGGGCGAATATTTCCGGAAAGCGCAATGAGACCATCACGTGGTGGGCCGGTTGGCAATGGTTTTCCAACCCGTTCAGCCTGGCTTTTGACCCGCACCATAAGCATCGTGTCTGGGCTACAGATTGGTATGGAACCTATTGTGCCGACGATGTTACCCGGCCCGAACCCATTTGGACCAATTTTGTTGCCGGAATTGAAGAGCTATGCATTATCGGTGCCCTGACCGCACCGCCGGCGGGCCGATGCCGCTTATACAGTGGTGCCGCCGATGAAGGCGGAGGCGATCACCTGTCCCTCACAAAGCCTCCGCGGCGATCGCTCTGGGTTAAAGGACTGCCGGCCGGCCTGGACCGCACGGGAATTGCCGTGGCTTCTGATGATTCCAATTTTGTCGTATGCGTCGGTACGATCAATTGGAGTTCACCGGGTACCGGGGCCTATTCCGTTAACGGGGGCGACAGTTGGACCGTATTCGCCAAGCTCCCGTACAAAGGAATTAAGGGTGGTCGAGTAGTCCTGACAGGCAATCACCGGCGGATTCTGTGGGTCCCGCAGGAAGGGCCGCCGTACTATAGCGATGACTTGGGCCAAAAATGGATTAAGGTAAAATGCCGCGAAAGTCTGGCGGGCAGTTCGCATGGTGATAATATTTTTGTTTACGATCAGCCGGTTGCGGTCGATGCCGCTGATGCGAATCGGGTCTATATTCTCAAGGGGTCCAAACTCTTTGTAAGCACCGATGCGGGAGAACATTTTTCCGTTGCTTTTACCAAGGCACCCGCTGACTGGAATCATAAGGTGCATACCTCAGGCCAACCCGGTGATGTCTGGGTATCAGGTGGCACGCAGGGTTTGTTCCGTTCGCGCAATGGCGGTCGGGCTTTCGCACGGGTCAGCGGTGTTCAGGCGGCGTATATGTTCTGCTTCGGCAAATCACCCGCCGGAACAAATTTTCCCGCCCTGTTTGTTCAGGGTGAAGTGGAAGGTATCGCGGGATATTTCCGATCCGATGATCAGGGCCGAAGCTGGGTGCGTATTGATATACCCATGCAAAGAATTGGCGATGCGCCTAATACGATGACTGGTGACTGGAGAGTATTCGGCGGGGTGTTTGTCGGGACTACGGGCCGCGGAATATTCTACGGTTGCCCGGCAAATAGTGACCGGAATATTTGACCAAAGTCTTATGCGTCTTCGGGGGCGTCTTTGCCGATGGGTTTGGCCGGGGTAAATGCCGCCGCTTGGCTTAAGCGGACTTGTAGTTTCTGGGCGTGATCCATGAAAACTTCCACCTTGGGCTTGATGCCTGCACTGGCCGCGGCGTGTTTTGCGGCACTTCGTGCGGCGGATTACGCTGAGGCTGTTCACTGGCCCGATGTGCCATGGCGAAATGGGCGTCAGTGACTTGAAAGAATGCTTCGCCGCCACGGCCTTGGAATTTCCAATCCATGCGCAGACAAAATTTGGGCCTGCGGTGCGCTTGAGGCTTTATCCAACCTCGCGAAATTGGGTGCTGTAGAGTTGCCGATAGGTTTCACACGCGGACAGAAGTTCCTGGTGCTTGCCCATTCCCACGATTTTCCCGGCGTCCAGGCAGATAATAATATCCGCGGAAACAATGGTGCTGAAACGGTGGGCAATGACAAAACTGGTGCGGTTTTTCATGAACTCCTTCAACGCCATGGCGATTTTGAATTCGCTTTCCGTGTCGATCTGGCTCATCGCCTCATCAAAAATCAGTATCGTCGGATCGCGCAAAATTGCCCGGGCGATGGCGATGCGCTGGCGTTGACCGCCGGAAAGCCGAATCCCTCCCTGACCCACCAGCGTGTTGTAGGATTCCGGAAATGAGCGGATAAATTCATCGGCGAAACTTTTAATGCTCGCCGTTATGACATCCTCGCGTAAGGCATGGCGTCGGCCATAAGCGATATTGTTGTAAATGGTATCCGCAAAAAGAAATGTTTCCTGCGTTACCAGACCGATTTGCTTGCGAAGCGACGCGAGGGATACCTCGGCGGTATCCACGCCGTCTATCTTGATATTCCCCGAAGTGGGCGTATAAAGTCGGGGCAGCAGTGACATTAATGTCGTTTTGCCCGAACCGTTGCCACCGACAATGGCCACCATCTGCCCAAACTCAACGGTGAAGGAGATATCCGAAAGCACCTGTTGATCATGGCCGGGATAGGTGAAGCTCACGTGGTCAAAGGCTATATTTCGGCCATGTCGAGGCAGGTGGCGAAGCTGATGGGAATAATTGGGTTCGCAGGGCGAATCAATGATTTCAAAAATCCGTGTGGCGGCGGCGTTGGCCTGCTGGAGTTTGGCGTTGACATCCGCCAATTTTCGCAGCGGTTCAAAAATGGCGGCAAAACAGGCCATGAGAAAAAAGAAAGAATCCTTATTGATGCTGTTTTGCAGCACAAACTTGGCGGCAATTAAAATTGGAATACTGCCAAGAATAATGGCCACGGTCTCCACGGTGGGGCGGGACATGGCGGAATAGTGGCTCATTTTTTTCTGCTGCTTGTAAAGCAGGCGGTTGGCTTGGGTAAAACGCCGGCGCTCATATCCTTCGCCGGAATAGGCTTTGACAATCCGTAATCCGGCCAGCGTTTCGGACATGATTGTCAACATGCCAGACCATTGTTCCAAGCCCCGGCGGCTGGCTTTTCGCATGTGCTTGGCAAATTTGCGGATGATGATGGCAATAATGGGCATAACCAGCACGGTGCCCAGGCATAATCTCCAGTTTATCCAAAGCGCCAGGATGGCCACGCCAATAGCCTTGGCTGGTTCCAGAATCGTTTTGCCCAGCAGGGTCGAGACGCCTTCCGTTAGAGCGCCGGTATCCTGTGTCAGCCGACTGGTAAGATCCGATGTGCCGTTTTTCGCCAGATAGCTTGCCGGCAATTGGACAATTCGGTTGTACATTCTTCGTCGCAGGTTAATGACCACCCGCGCCGCAATGGTCATTGACAGATATTGCTGATAATAGCGGAAAATGCTTCCAATAATACACAGAACAATAAACGCTGCGATGACCCAGACCAAGCTCATCAGCGGGCTTTGCGGCATCGCTGCGACAATGGCGACAAAGTCTCGCATGTACCAGGGCCTTGCGGGCAGCGAAAAGAGAATCGGCGGCAAAGTCGTGCCGTTATTGGAATTGATCGCCAGTCGGACATTTTGCCCGGCGGGACTTGACGCCAGCAGAGCCAACATGCTCTGCCAATGCGGGCTTTCCCGGGTCGTTTTTCCCTGGGCGTTAAGTAGCGCAACCGCTACGATGCGATCCCCGGTCTTCAGTGTTTTTAAGGGTGGCGGTGTTTGCGGCGTGATCTGGGCAATGACGACCGCCAGCGCATTTTCCTGCACGGAAGTGCTTAGATTCAAAATCTTCAGATGCAGCCGCTGCTGCACCGCGGATTGGTTGGCCCAGCCGTGCACCCCTTCGGTGCTGATGAAAATTTTCATCACCGGCAGCAACGTCGCAATTCCGCTGGCATAAGACAGGCCTACGCCCAAAGCACAGAGAAAACCGATAATCGCCGCTGTACGATACGGCCACACCCCTTTAATGACCCGCCAAAGTGCCTGCATATAGCCTCAATTTCGCCGAACAACATTCCGGTTATTCTACAGATTGCACGCGGTCATGAATAGCGTGGCGTGGCCGGGTGTGGCCGGGCTTTGGTGCGCGCGGGATAATGTGCCGCAATTCGTTTATGATGTCATGGTGATGATAAGACCCGCTTGGCAAAATAGGAATCGCGTTTCAGTCGCAATGATAGGTGCGATAACCGTGGCGATGGTCATGAGCCTTCTGGTCGCGGGATGTTCCCAGTCATTTGATCCAGCGGATCGTGCGGGAGTAGTCAAGCCTATCAGCGGTAGGATACGTATTATTGAAGTGCAGCCTTGGATGAACAGTGCCACCGCGCAATTTGAAGGGCACCGGTGTACGGCGTGGTGGGATGATTACTCGGCCTTTTACATTGCCGGCCACCTGCTGCATCAACTGCCTGATGTGCCGGGGGGCCGCTATCATTTTGACGGATTGCTTACTGATCGCGATCTTTATCTCGGTCAGGTATGGCAGGGAACTTCCGCCCCCCGGTTCAACGGTGGGGCGGGGCATGTTGTGCAGTATGGATTGCGGAAACAGCATCTTGCGGATCAGACAATTATGACGGCGACCCCGGTAAGTGGTGGATTAAAACTTCCAACTACCACGCCCGCTTTCCGAGTTCCGAGAAAACAGCAGAAAATACCGCTCCCCACAGAACTGGGAAATTAACGGACCACACGCCTCGCGGCAACGACCGCATGTAAAGATCCTTTATTGAATTTTACGCTCATTTGAATTTGAATCGTATAGGCATTTGATGCTACAGTACATAAAGAATCTTGGCGTCCTCCGTGTTGAATCCTGGAATGGTTCCGCAGGATTGGCCAGCAGGCGGACCGCGGAGAGAGATTAACCTTCGCCTTGACGGAAAAGGCGGGCTTAAGTTCCGATGGATGGCATGCATGGATGATCGAACAGCCTATCTGCTTAATGGACTTGTGGAGCGGCATTACGACATTGGTCGTGTGCTGCGGTTCAGGAAAATAAAGCGCGGGCGGCAGGCGGAATGCTTTGAACTACTTACGGTGGGGCAACAGGAATTTCTGCTTTTATTATTTCCCGCGGCGTTTAATGTCACTCAACTGCAATATACCGGAGACTTAACCGCCCGTCTGGGCGCTGCGGGCTTTCCAGTTCCCAAGACGATTCATGCCAGCAGTCCTGACACCGGCTGGCTGGCCGCCGGGCCGCAAGGTTCGCACCTGATGCTTAGCACGCAGCCGCAGGGCCAGCCATTGGAAGCGGGGGCGTGGAGTAGTCAGAATTTAAGCCATTTGGGATTACGTCTGGCTTGGCTGCATAAATTGTTAGGCCAACAGCGGCCTTCCACAGTGGTAACCTCCATGGACTTGGCGCGGCAGTTGCAAAACCTGTTGGAAAATCCAGCACCAGGACGCGAAGGCGTCATGGCGGCGTTGAAAACTCAGCAGTTGCAACAGCTTACCACGCAACTTGCCGATATTTCCGTGGAATGTACGCACTGCTGGCACGGAGCTTTAACCCCCGAAGCTATTCTGCTGGATGCCGACCATCAAATTATGTCAATCTTGGATTGGGGATATTGTCAGGCGGGGTTGGCTTATGAAGATGTGGTGGATGTGTTTTTGAATTGGTGCGTGGATCATGACGGGCAAATACGGTCCCCGGAGGCTCAAACCTTTTTGCAGGCTTATTTTTCACTGCAAAACACCAATGGCCCGTCCTGGCATTCAGCGGTGGTTTTATGGACCGGCCACCGGTTGATCGCGGCCCTTTCCGGACGCGCGGGGCTGCCGCGGGGATTTGCGACGATTCTGGAAAATCCGCATTTTCTTTCAGCAGCCATCACGATTTGCCAAAGCAAGTTATAATGACGGGTCTGGCGGGTAGATCGTTGCCCGTGTTAAGAGGCGCACCAAAACCCATGGATATACGCAATTTTTCAATCGTGGCCCATATTGACCACGGTAAATCAACACTGGCGGATCGCATTCTTGAACGCACCGGTGCTATTACCGAGCGCGACATGCAGGCCCAATTTCTTGATGATCTCGACTTGGAACGCGAGCGCGGCATTACCATTAAGGCCAGTGCGGTAACTGTGCCGTATACGTTGGACAACCGCCTTTATATGTTCAACCTGATTGATACGCCGGGGCACGTTGATTTTCATTATGAGGTGGCCAAGGCATTGCAGGCGTGCGAGGGGGCGCTACTGCTGGTGGATGCTACGCAAGGCGTGCAGGCTCAAACGGTAGCCAATGCATACGCGGCCATTGAAGCCGGCTTGGAAATTGTTCCCGTGATCAACAAAATTGATCTCCCCAGCGCCCGGCCCGACCAGGTGGCAGAGGAAATGGAACAGGTCCTGGGGATTGATGCCCTGTCCGCCGTGCATATCAGTGCCAAAAGCGGATTGGGTGTTGATGAACTGCTGCGGGCCATTTGTCTGCGTTTGCCCGCGCCGCGTGGCTTGGCGGAAAAGCCGTTGCAAGCGCTGATATTTGACAGCAAATATGATGATTATCGCGGTGTAATTGTCTACATCCGCGTGATGAATGGCAAAATCGTCGTCGGTCAGAAAATCCGTCTGATGGGCGAGCAACAGGTCTATCAGATTACCGGCTTGGGCAAGTTTGCGCCGCGCGCGGTGAGCGTGGATTCGCTGGAGGCCGGCGAAGTCGGATTTCTGGTTGCCAATATTAAAACCCTTAGTGATGTGACCATTGGTGATACGGTCACCGATGCCAACACGCCGGCGTCCGAAGCGTTACCGGGGTATCGGCCGCCTAAACAGATGGTCTACTGTGATTTTTATCCCGGACCCGACACCGAATATACGCAATTGCGCGAAGCCCTGGAAAAACTTCGCCTCAATGATTCCTCCTTCACATTTGAGCCGGAAACTTCTGATGCCCTGGGCTTTGGATTCCGGTGCGGATTTTTAGGCCTGCTGCACATGGAAATTGTGCAGGAACGTCTGGAACGCGAGCAGCACGTGCAGGTGGTGCAGACCGCGCCAACTGTTCCGTATGAGATTTTACTTAATGACGGCACGGTCAAAATGATTGACAGCGCATCGATGCTGCCGGACTTAAGCAAAGTGCGGGAAATTCGCGAACCAATGATTCGCGCTTCCATTATTGTGCCGGCGGAAAATATCGGCGATATTTCCAAACTCTGCCAGGATCGCCGCGGCATTTATAAAAAGACGGAATACCTGGGACCCAACCGCGTGATCATTGAATATGAAATGCCGCTGGCGGAAGTGATTTTTGATTTTTTTGATCGCCTGAAAACCGCGACGCGCGGTTACGGCACACTGGACTACGACCTGATCGGATTTCGGGCTGATGATCTGGTAAAAATGGACATCCTGGTAAACGCCCAGGCGATTGATGCGTTAAGCCTGATTGTGCATAAGTCCAAGGCTGAATCCCGCGGGCGTGCCATTATCCGCAAACTCAAAGAGGAAATCGGCAAACATTTATTTGAAGTGCCCCTGCAGGCGGCGGTGGGTTCGCGCGTGATTGCCCGTGAAACCATTAGCGCGATGCGTAAGAACGTCACCGCCAAATGTTATGGCGGCGATGTAAGCCGCAAACGCAAACTGCTGGAAAAGCAAAAAGCCGGTAAAAAGAGAATGAAGCAGGTCGGGCAGGTGGAAATACCGCAAGAAGCTTTCATGGCCGTCCTTGAGCCGGGGGATTAATGTTCCGTGCGGCCGCGCCGGTGGCGTTGCAATATTTACGTGCACATGGCCATGTGGCGAAACTTCACACAGCCGCCGTCCTTGCCGGTGGTTAAACACACGATTAAAGAATCAAGGAGCCTGTCCGGGTCATCGCCCGGCTCGACCATTATCCCTCGGTTGCGGCTATCTGGCCGCCTGCCCCCAGTTGCCGCCCCTAACGAAAATGTTCGCCGCCACGCCCCTACGAAGATTCAGTCCGCCTACACCCGCTGGTACCCCGATGCTCTTCACTTGGAAACCTCGGCCATCCGCAGTTACGGAATACTGAAATGGCGCACCGCTGAAAGCGTCCCTGGGCGCAGATTTAAGATCGGTTGGAATAAGATCGGAAAGTGTTGCAGGGTATTTTCCGCGCACCTTTTTGAACCTTGCCAATGCAATGGCAATCTCGGTCACAAAAAAGGTGTCAGGTACCTTTTATTCGCGGGAGGGGTCATTATTTACCGCGAGTGGCCAACAGGTGAGGTTCTCCCGCATCCGACAGTTAGGTGAACGCGCTAGCAAATCACGAAAAGGTACCTGACACCTTTTATGAAGCAGTGGCGGAATTTTCGCGATGTTCGCTGAGGCGCTGATCAAAAATAGCCAGGATATCTTCCAAGCGAGATCGCTTGTTGCGTTGTAACCAAAGGTTGCCATAACGAACTTTTATTGCTTCAAGAAGTTGGATTTGCTGATCGGAAGTTGTCGTGCTTGTCTTCCCTGTGGCGAAGAAATCAAGCCGGGCCATGGTGCGCGTGAGGGTATAGAGAATCTGATCTCGCGTGATAGCCAGTTCCTGCAAGGCCAACACCTGCTGAGGATTGCACGCATCGGCGGGATGTTCAAAACAGGAACATATTGCGGTAAGATGCTTATACTCATGTTTCAGTGATTCTACTTTCGCGAGATTCAGAAATACCCTGTCATGCCAAGGCTCACGCATGAGCTTGAAATCCAGTGAGGCATTGGCTAGTGGTTCTTTCGTGATGCGCTGATAAATATTCCCCATGGTCTGCATGGCCGTTACGATCTTGCCGGCGCGGTCGCCCAGCAGTTGCAGGGCCGCCGCAACCGGATGCTTGTCCGCGGAATCCTGCTGAGCGTTCCACGCCACAGCGGCACCGTACGCCATGGGAAGCAAGCTTACCGCCAGCGTCTGTTGATGGCCGTAATCGCCCCAGTCCGTATTCAAAAATCCCGCAGCGCCATGTTTTAATCCGCAGTGGGCAGCGTTGCGCAAATTAGCAGTCGCATTATCCCAGCGGCCGCCCAGGGATTGCCACGTGGATGTGCCGGGGCATACATAAAACGCACGGTTGGATTGGGCGAAAAGTTTTCCGTGTTCGTCAAACGGATGATCACCGGCGTAGCCCCATTCCAGCAGCGTCACATTTTCGGGAAGCGTGTGAATCAGTTCCGGATGATTGAGAATAATATCCCCCCAAAGTTGCACATGCTTTCCATGGCGGGCGGCAAGCTCACAGCAGAACTTTACCCACTGCACATATAACCCGCCAATGCCTATGGTTTTTGCAGCCGCAGCGCTGCGACCCAGCCCCAAATCCCAAGATTCATCGCAGCAGATATTAAAATTCGGGCTGGAAAAATGCGGGAGAAAGTCGGCATACATCTGCGTTAAAAGAGCTTTGGCATCGGGATCCGTCACACAGAGGGTCCAAGGGTCATCCGACCATGTTTTAATTCCTCGGCGTTGCAGCTCGGCGGGTTCAATTTCCGCCAGGTGGCGATAGCGGGGGAGACGGAGAATTTTGTCAAAATGGCCCAGTGAGGTCAGGGAAGGTACGAAATCAATATGATATCGGCGGCATAACGCATCGACTTCGTGCAGGTCATCCGGGGTCAGCGGCGTAGTGGAAGCATACATATCAGCGTGGCCGGGAAACTCAAAAACATTTTCAATGTAGAGTTGGAACTCATTGATTTTCAATGCAGCCAACCGCTCGACCAGCCATAACAGCGTGTGCCGCGTGGGCACTTTTCCGCGCGACACGTCATGATAAAAGCCGCGCCGAATGTAATCTGGCGCATCTATAATATGCAGGCATGGCCACGCTCGGCCATACTGGCGGGCGATCTGGATAAGAGTTTGCATGCCATAAAATAAACCGATGGCGGTTTTTGCCGTAACGGTAACCCCGGTGCGGGTGATGCGCAATTCATAGCCTTGGGGATGGGCAATAGCTTCGCAATATGCAAGCTTGATAACCGGAACGGTTGTGGATGTGACGGCCGGTAATGTTTCCGCAGCGCTGATGATCAGTTTCTTAAGTTCCGCCGCGGCATCGTCCAAGCCCGGGTCATTTAACGGACAATCAATAACGGGCGGGCGTGCCGAAAAACAAAGTTCACCTTCCGTAGATTCGCACCGTTTCGGATACGGAATTACGTAAATTGGCAAACGATCAGCGGATGCTTTATCCATAAAATCCATTGTGACTTATCACCAGCGACATGCACAATTCATGAATATATATCGCTATATTAATTCCTCACCGCCGCTTAAACTGCTTCTCCAGATCGCGACGATCCAGGCGGATGGTGGTGGGGCGGCCATGCGGGCAATTACTGGATCGTTGCACGTCCATGAGCCGTGCCAGCAATGCCTCGATTTCCTGATGCGCCAATGGGTCCCCGGCCTTTACCGCGGCTTTGCACGCAGCCATGTCCAGCACCTCGTGCAGTAATTCCTCGTCAGTGACCCGCGCCGATTCATCCGCGACTTTATCAAGTACGCCCTTGATAAAATCCATCGTGTTGAGCCGGGACAGCAGACTCGGCAGGCTTTGTACGGCCACGCTTGAAGCGTCAAATTGTGTTATTTCAATTCCCAGTGACGCCAATAGCGGCCGCACGCGTTCCAACCCCGCAAGTTGCCGTGGGCTTACGGAGACGACCACGGGCAGCAACAGTCGCTGGCCCGTAATGGTTCCAGCCCGCACCCGCGCCAAAAGGCTTTCGTAAATCACGCGTTCATGCAGGGCGTGCTGATCGATAACCAGCAAGCCATCTCCATCTTCCACGACGATAAAACTATTGTGGAACTGCATGAATTTTGGTCCGCCTGCGGCCAGCCCCGCAGGCGCTGAGGCGGGGACCACTGCGGGAGTGACCGCAGATGATGGTGTCGTGCCGGAAGGCATCGCGGTATGAATTTCCGCGTGCAAGGCGGTGTCCGGCATATTAAAGCCAGTTGCGGCAGTATGGCCGGCGGTTTGGGGCGGTTGCGTGATGGGCAGATCCAAAGATTGCTGCAGCGGTTGCGGATCGCGGAAAAATTCGGCAATAACCTCTCGGCGCTCCTGCGTCTGATGAGCCATGAATTGTTCCGCTTTTTCCGCGCTTGGCGGGGCGGTCAGACGCATGGGTGGAGTCAGATCAGAACCCAGCAAGCGCTGGCGGATGGCCGCCAGAACCGCCCGGTAGGGCAGATTCGGCTCGCGAAATCGCACTTCAATTTTCTGCGGATGCACATTCACGTCAAAGGCGGCGGGAGGCATTTGCAAAAAAATAACCGCCACCGGTTGAGCTTGTGGTTCAATCAGACCGCGGAAAGATTCTTTCACGGCATGAAAAATCGAGCGATCCCGAATATATCGACCGTTGAGAAACAGATACTGATAATGCGTCGTGGCGCGTGCCGTGGCGGGTTTTCCAACAAACCCTTCCACCCGGATGCCGGTTTCACTATGGTCCAATGCCAATAGCTGCCCCTGTAATTCCTTATTTAAAGCCGTAACCACGCGAACCTGTGGATCATGGGTGGCAGGCAGGTTCAACGTGCCGCGCCCATTATGGCTTAGAACAAATGTAATTTCCGGGTGGGCCAGGGCGGTACGCAACACGGTTTCGGAAATATGGCCGAACTCTGTAGAATCCCCGCGCAAAAATTTGCGCCGGGCCGGCACGCAATAAAACAAATCCCGCACTTCAATGGTGGTGCCTACCGGGGCGGCGCAGGGAATGGGGGCGTCCAAGACGCTTTCCTGTGCCACCACGCGTACCGCCTGATCGTCCTGCGGCCGGCGGGTAATAATCGTGGTATGGCTAACCCCGGCGATGGAAGCCAAAGCCTCACCGCGAAACCCCATGGTCTGAATCGCAAACAAATCATCCATGGTCTGAATTTTACTTGTGGCGTGCCGGGCCAGCGCCAGGGCGACCTGATCTGGAGCAATCCCCGAACCGTCATCGGTCACGCGAATCAGCGTGCGACCGCCATTTTCAATGGCAATCGACAATCGTGTCGCCCCGGCGTCCACCGCGTTATCCAGAAGTTCTTTCACCACGCTGGCGGGTCGTTCAACAACTTCTCCGGCAGCGATTTTATTGATCAGCGCATCCGGGAGAACATGAATGACCTGTCCGCTGTCCGACGATGCCGAAGATGTTGGTTCCGTGGCGTTCATATTGCTTAGCATAGCGTGAGAGCACTAGCAATGGGAAATAATTGGAGCATTAGAAATAAAAAAAAATAGCATCGCCCTTGCGGAACCGGCGGGGCTTGGCTTACCATGGGCGGTTAATGAATCAGCGATTGAAGCATTTTCGTGGTTCCTTGTCTTCAGCCTTGTGGCTTATTGGTGCCGGGCTTGCGGTCAACGCACTTGTACTGGTCTGGAGCCATGTAAAATCAGATTCGGCCGATGCGGGTAATGTGGTCATGGCGGCTCCGTTGATTAAATCCTCCGGTATGCACGAGGCGTGGTCGCGGGCGAACATTAAGGTGGTGCCAACGCAGATATCCGCGACGCGGTGGGGCGTCATTCTGGTCAACACGCGGGCTGATGTCATGGCCGTATATCGATTTGTTGGTTCGCAATCGCGCATACAGTTAATGGCGAGCCGGGATTTCCGGGCGGATCTAAAACTCGAGGACTTTAATAATTTGCCGCCAACACCGGCTCAGGTAAAAGCAATGGTGTCAGCAGGAAAGGCGTTAACGCGGCCATAATGAAGATTGCGGAAAGCACGTAACGTCAGAATGCTGACCCGCTGATTCATGGAAACGAAAAAAGCACTAGGCGCATACGGGTGCCTTCTGGTAGACTATATAGTTAGGTGGTACCCGGTGACGGCGTCATAATGAGGAGTCGCTCATGGCAAAAATGTTTTACAGTTCGGAAGAAACAGCGGCCAAGCTGAATATGCCCGAGGACAAAATCAAGGAACTCGTGGAGAAAAATAAACTCCGTGAATTCCGTGACGGCAATCGTGTCATGTTTAAAGTCGATCAGGTTGATAGACTGGCCGGCGACTTGCAGGGCGGTACGCTGGAAGAAGGCATGATCGACCTGGCTCCCTTATCCGGCACCGGCAATCCGATTATGAATGCCAGTGACGCTACGGCCGGTGGTACGTCGGCGGGTTCGTTTGCCGGCGGCTCGTTATCGGGGCAATCGTCAATTGGAAAAGCTCCGGGCAAGGCCGATACCGGTCTTCCGCTTCAATCGCCCCCTCCCAGTAAAAAGCCGGTAAAAGTATTTGATGAAAGTGAAGTTAAACCCACGGACGCCAGCGCGCAAACGCAGATATCATCTCCATTAGATGAATCCATCTCTCCATCGGGATTGGATTCGGTGGGCAGCGGATCAGGATTGCTGGATTTGACTCGCGAAAGCGACAACACCAGCCTGGGGGCCGAACTGCTGGAAGAAATTTATCCCGGTGATCATTCTGTCGCGGGGCAGTCTGGCGTCGGGTCATCCTCGGGGATATTTGATCAGCCTGGCGGTGCCACCGCCTCTGGTGCTCCGGCGTCTTCCGATTCCGGCATTGCGGTAGCAGCCGGTGCGGCAGCCGCGGAAAAATCATCCGCTCCGGTGGTGGCGACAACATCGACTCCAATGTATGCTCCAATGTTTGAGGCTCCGGACGCATCTTCGGGTCTTTTTGGAGGCCTGGCGTTGGGAGCGGCATTTGTCATGGCGCTGACGCTGGTAGCGACGGCTGCGGCATTCCAAGGCTTTATACCCACGTGGGTACCCTTCCTGGCCAAAAACGTGTGGATGTTTATCGCGTTTCTGGTTGTGATCGCGGCCCTTTTGGCCGGAGCCGGATATTTGGCTGGCAAGGCGTCGGATTAATTGTTGATGCGGTCTGCTATTGGGGCAGTCGCGGCAATGGATCCGACCTTGGAGCGTTAGGAACTGTAGTGAAAGGGCATGGAGGCCCGGGTAGCATAAATGCCGCCAGTCTTCCATTTCCCGGTTTATTTTTTTTTCGTCCTTTACTATTTCAACCAATTAGCTGAAACTATTGGTTGGTTTGAAGTGTCGGATATGGAAGCCTCTGGAGAAAAAGCGTATGAATAAGTCCTTCACCCGTAAATTGACGACCACCACCCTCTTGGCGGGTTTAACCGCTGGTTTACTTGGCCTGACTGGGTGTGTTTCGGAAAATCAGTATCAGCGGTTACAAACCGCGTTTGATCAGGCCAAGTCGCAGTTGGCGGCGGATCAAAATGAATTGCTTCGCCTGCGTGGAGAAATTTCATCTCTCAAGCAAAAATTGGCTGAAGATCAGCAGCTCCTGCAGACGCAAGGGGGCGGCACTTCAGCACTGCAACATGAAATCGCGGCGCTCAAGGAACGGCTGGCCAAATTACGCGGGCAGTATAATCGTCTGTTAGCCTTGGCCGGCGGAGCACCGCAGTTGCCCGAATCGGTCAACAGCGCCTTGGAACGTCTGGCGGAACAATACCCGAACCTGTTGGCGTATAACAAGAAGTTGGGCCTGCTGCGGTTTAAGAGCGATCTTTTGTTCGCATTGGGCAGCACTGAAGTTCGTCCTGACGCCAAGCGGGCCTTGGCGGAATTTGCGCAAATTCTTAATATGTCCGGCATTTCGGATAATGAAATCCGAATTGTCGGTAATACCGATGACGTGCCGATTCGTCGCACCCGCAGCACGGTCATGAATCCGACAAACTGGTATCTATCCACGAATCGGGCGATATCGGTTATGTATATCCTGAAGCATGACGGCGTGATTGATCGCAGAATGCAGGTCGCCGGCTGGGGTAAGACGCACCCGATTGCCGCCAACGCTCCGCGCCATCGGGGCAACCCGCTGAATCGGCGTGTTGATATCTTTATCCTGCCGGTCAAGTTGAAATACAACCCGTATGTGCCGGCTTCGGAACAGGTGATGCGATCAGGTAATGCGACTAATCTGGCCCCTTCCTCGCAGACTCCGAATATGACGGGAAATCCGCCACAGACCGTGCCGGTTCCCGCAGGAAGCAATTAGAAATTTTATTTGCATTAATTGCCATTAAATTGCCCGGCATGATAATTTCTGCCGGGCTTTTTTTTAGACTTTATTTTTTTGGTCATTGCGTATAGGGTGGCAACCATGAAGGAATCGAACGACATCGTTAATAATTACAGATCTTCCGATGAGCCGCAGGCTCGAGCATTGCCTGTTGAGCCGGCAAAGATCGCCCATAATCTTTTGTTTTTACAGAAATTTTTCCGCCATGGCACACGCATCGCCTCGGTCTGGCCGTCCAGCCGATTTATGGCAAGGGCCAGTATCAGCCGTGCGGATTTCAGCTCCGCACGTTGTATTGTGGAGCTGGGTGCCGGCACCGGACCGATTACCTCGGAAATTGTTACACGCCTTGATGCACGAACGCAATTCCTGGCGTTGGAACGCGATCCAGATTTTGTGCAGGTGCTTCACAATCGATTTTCGGCCAGTGCGAATATCCGCATTCTTCAGGCTGATGTCGGCCACTTGGATTCCATTCTAAGTGATCAGGGCATTGCGCCGCATGGCGTTGATTGTTTTGTCAGCGGATTGGGTACGGCAAGTCTTCCGGAATCGGTGCGGAGTGCTATGTTTGCCGCAGTAAAAAAATATTTACGTCCCGACGGATTTTTCAGCAATATTACAGAAGTTCCGCTCTATTACCTGAATTTCTACAAATCAATATTTGAGCATGTATCTTTTCAATTTGTCGCACTTAATATGCCGCCCGGTGGAGTCTACCACTGCCGTGGGATTCGCTAGAAAATTTTGCGACACTGGCGCATCAACGCATCTGAACCCCAATGTTCTCTCGTGCTGATTTAACCGTCACCGCGCCCCGCGGCGGCCTGCTGCTTGCGCTGCATGGCCTGATAGCGTAGTTGCGCATCAATAAACGGCTGCACCTCTCCGTCCAGCACGCGGTCCGGCTGGAATACTTCGTATCCGTTGCGGTGATCTTTCACGCGGCGGTCATCAAGCACATAACTGCGGATTTGCGAGCCAAAAGCAATTTCGCCCTTTTCGCCATACAGCCTGGCCAATTCGGCATCCCGCTTGGCTTCTTCGAGTTTATTAATGCGGGCTTTCATGATTTCCAGTGCCAAGGCTCGATTCTGCACTTGAGACCGTTCACTGGTACATACCACCTGAATGCCGGTGGGTTTATGCGTGATGCGTATGGCCGAGGCCACCTTATTGACATTCTGTCCGCCCGGACCGCTGGCCCGGACAAACGCGATAATTTCCATATCGGCTTCCGGTATTTCCAATTCCTTGTCAGCGCCTTCAAATACCGGTGTGACATCCACGCTGGCAAAGCTGGTGTGGCGCCGCGCGTTGGCGTCATATGGACTGATCCGCACCAGACGGTGCACGCCCACTTCGCAATTCATATTTCCCGTCGCATACGGCCCCTTTACCAGCAGCGTTATGCGCCGGATGCCCGCTTGCTCTCCATCCAGGCGATCCACTTCGCTGACGTCCCAGCCGCGACGTTCAAAATAACGTAAATACATGCGCAACAGCATGTCCGCCCAATCGCAGGCTTCTGTGCCGCCGGCCCCGGCATGAATCTGAATAAAGCAATCACTGGGATCATGGGGACCCACATATAACGATTGCAATTCCAGTTGATCCACGCGTTGCGTGGTGGCGGTGATGGACTGATCCGCTTCTTCCAGCAAGGCGGGGTCCTGAGTACCCATTTCCAGCATGACCGGAATATCCTGCAGGGCCTTTTCAACCTCAGTCAGGGGATCCATGATGAGTTTGAGCGTTTTAAATTCACGAATAGTTTTACGCGCCTGATCCTGATGATTCCAGAAATCCGGTGCCTCCATCCGCTGTTCAAGAGTTTTCAGTTGTCGAGTTTTTTCCGCAACGTCAAAGAGAGTCGCGGATGCTTTGAACCCGCGCCTCCAGCGAGGCCACAAGAGCCTCCATATTTTCCCGTGCCATATCGGCTCCTTAAAACACCTATCCTAGCGGTAAACGCGGAATTTGGCGAATCCGGTGCCCATGCGTGTCAGCGCGACGGCGGAAAGCGGTGTCGCGACGTGGAAATGCGTTTCGCGGAAAACTCAACGCGCCCGCATTGAGCTACGCGGCTCTTTTTCGGTTGAATGACCGGCGTGCATGGACCGGAAATTCCGCTTTCACCGTTGATGGGGCTATACGAATTTTCCTCATACGTATACGATGGTAGTCATGACGCCAGTCATACATCATCTGCATATCTTTGCGTCCCACAGCGTTACCAGTGAACCGCTGGAGACTGCCGCTTTGCTGGCGGTGTTTGGCATACTAAGTCTTATTGCCGTGTTATCCAGCCGGGCTGCGGATCGGGTGGGTATTCCGGCGGTGCTGTTGCTGCTGGTGCTGGGCATGTTGGCCGGGCCGCAGGGCTTTGCCGGAATTCATTTTCAGAATTTTCATTTTGCGTTTCGTCTGGGAACGGTGGCGCTGATTTTGATCCTGTTTGAAGGCGGCCTGACGACCCCGCCTGCCGCGGTCAGATCCGTGCTTTTGCCGGCATCGCTGCTGGCAACTGTGGGCGTGGCGTTGACCGCAATCATTATCGCATTGGCGGCACATGTGATGGGTTTGAATTGGTCCCAAGCCATGCTCATTGGAGCGGTCGTATCTTCCACGGATGCGGCGGCGGTGTTTTCAGTGCTGCACGCCGGGCGTTTGCGGCTCAAACCAAGATTATCGCGATTGCTGGAAGTTGAATCATGTATCAACGATCCCATGGCTGTCATTCTCACCACCATGGTTATTGAAATACTTTCGCACCAACATCTTGCGATCGGCTGGTTGCTGTTGCAGGTTCCGATCCAATTGATTGTTGGTGGGGCGGTGGGAGCAATGCTTGGAATTTTAGCGCGGTATATTCTTCGCCGCATGCCGCTGCCGAGCACCGGCTTAATTCCCGCGTTTACGTTGGCCATGGCGATTTTGTCTTATGGATCAGCAACCATTTTAGAAGGCAGCGGCTTTCTGGCGGTGTATGCGACGGCATTATTCATGGACGCATCAAGCCTGCCATTTCGCAGCGGCTTGCTGCGGGTGCATTCAGCGCTGGCCTGGCTGGGGCAGATCGGAATGTTTTTAATGCTGGGACTTTTGATTTTGCCGGCACAGTTGGCGCATGTGGCATGGTTGGGATTGGGCATTGCGTTTGCTTTGGCGCTCATTGCACGGCCATTGGCGACAGCGGTGTGCCTGCTTCCTCTGCGGTTTTCCGTAGCGGAGACATGCTATATCGGCTGGTGCGGTTTGCGCGGGGCGGTGCCAATTATTCTGGCGACATTTCCCATGATGGCCCACCTGCCCGGATCGCAGAGAGTCTTTACGATTGTGTTTTTCGTCGTGGTGGTTAACACATTAATTCCCGGTGCCACCATCCGTTGGGTGACGCGGCTGCTGGGCTTCGGACAGCAGGAAAAACCGGCACCGGAAGCGGTACTGGAAATAAATTCCGCCCGGTCGCTGGGCGGCCAACTCGGCTCATTTTTCATTGAACCCGCGGCAGCGGTGTGCGGGGCGGCCCTACGGGAACTGGAATTTCCCACAGGTACCAGCGTGATGCTGATTGTGCGGAACGATCAACTCGTGGCCCCACGCGGCGATACCGTGATACAAACGGGTGATCATGTCTATATGTTTTTTCAACCCCAAGATAAACCCTTTATTGACCTGCTATTTGGCCGGCCCGAAGACAGCGGCTACGTCTAACGGATGGGGAAAATTACGTCGGCCGGCTGATTCGAAGCAGATGGGCACCATGGCTGGCGACGGGCAATACTATTTTGCCGTTAAATTCACCCAAAGTTCGCTGATTCCAGACATCCCGCACCACCGCACGATCAGGCAATCCTAAGCCGGACCAGTCTGCCGAGACGGGTTGACCATCTTTTTCTCCACGGTTGAACATGGCCATGGCCAAGTCGCCGTTCTGGAGTTTTTTTGCCCATGATTCCAGTGCGCCATGCTGGGCAACGCGCATGCCTTGCGCACCCAAGATATCCTGATTAATGGCCAGCATTTCCGGATTGGCTATTAACGAAAGCGTCCAGGGATCCATTTGGGTAAGATTCATGCCCAGAAAAAGCGGCGAAGGCGCTATGCCCCACAGGGTCATCATGGTGCGCTGTTCATCCATGGTGAAATGCGTCATGCGCAGGCCGCCCACCGCGTCTTTTCCAATGTGTCCCAGACAAATCATATCGCAATCCGGCCAGTGGCCCGGACCGGCGAATCCCTTCCACGCCGCCACCAGGTCGATCATATTATTCAATAGCGGCCAGGAATCCCAGAAGTCATCACGAATCCGCCACATGTTGGCGCAGTGTTCAATATCGTTGCCTTCAGAAACCGGGGTAGCCCCCGGTGACGTGCTGAACACGATATCGGGGCCGAATTTATTTAAGGCCCGGCGAATGGCATGGATCTCATCCTTGTGATAAGGGCGGGACAAATCATCTACCTTAATAAACTGGGTATCCCAGGAATGGTACAAGCGAATCAGGGAATCATAATACGCCTGACCGGCGGGCGTATTGCCCTTTACGCCATACATATCATTGTTCCACGCGCAAGTGCTGTGAATATCCGCGGCGTCACGCGCGGTGTATTTTGAACCTTCAATGGGCGTATTGGCGTGTACTGCCTGGCGCGGAATGCCCCGCATGATGTGAAACCCGACTTTTAATCCCATGGCATGAATTTTCTGCGAGATCGGCTTAAAGCCTACACCGCCCCGGGCGGAAGGGAATTTATTTAACGCCGGCAGCAGCCGCCCGAACTTATCCATCGCCAACTTGCCACGCTGCCAGACCCCGCGCGTAGCCTGCGTGGGATCAAACCAGAGATAATCGATCACGGCATAATGGTAGCCGCATTGCAGGAGATGTTTTTGCATATACTGGGCATTAGCCAGGTATTGCGATTCGGTGACGGTGCTGCCGTAATAATCATAGCTATTCCAGCCCATGGGAGGCGTGGGTGCAAGCTTCCAGAAGGCCGGTCTCGAACCGCTTAAGGAATCCGCCGCTTGCAAATGGTCCTCGCGTACCGATGCGGCCAAAGCCGCAGCCGCAGTGAGTTGGAGAAAATGTCGACGATTCATAGGAACTCCTTCTCGAGAGAATATTTCCAGTGGGTGATGCTGTGGCTGAGAACATATTACATGGGGTGCTGATATCCATCAAACAGATGATCGAAGTTGAATGGCGGCGGAACAAGAATCAAGGGTGACAATCGCCGGGACGTGTTATCGGAATCGCTGAAGCGCTCCAGGTGTGGTTATTGGACTTTGTCGGGATGTTGCGACGTGTGATAACCATAAATGACCACAAAATTCAAAGTTTTTCTTTGACTGGCACCACGATATCACTATAGTTAATTTATCAGATGCGTCAGGCATCGGGAGAGAAGAGATTACTCAGTTCCCGTTTGCCCAACTCGTCAAATTGTTTTGTACACGCAGCCGTGCGATAGGTTTGTGCGGCGCGAATTTTAGTGGTCCTTTGTGGCCCTTGAAGGGGATAGATAGATGTTGAATAAATGTTTTCTTGCTTTGGCAGCTCTTGCTGCGGGATCCGCTCTGGCCGCTACTGCTCATGCGGATTCGGTGGCGCTAACCGTCGTGGATATGGGTTCGGCGGGTACGCCGGTGACGTATTTGGGTTCGGCGGCGTCGGGCTATTCTTCAGTGAGTTCCGGCGGTACGCAAAGTCTGGGGAATTTTCAGTACAATATTTCTGACCTTGCCACGTTGGGTGCTGCGGCATCTTCCAGTTCCACGGCGGTGTTGCGTTATACGGACTCAAAGATATCCAATACCGGCCCAACTACCGACACATTGGAACTGATTTTAAGCGCAACCGGTTTTGGTTTGACAAGTACCGGAAGTTATAACGCCGTTGAGTTTAACCATAGCGACGGCGGGACGTTTGAGGGCGGAAGTTTCAGCATGAACTTTCAGACTTTTGCGGACTCGACCAATACCCTTTTTGAATCCGCACCTACCGCAGGTGGGACAACCAACGGCACGTCCGTGAGCACAGGAACCTTTAGCAATAATTCAACGACCTTGCAGGATTATACTTTGTCTACCGCTTCCGCCGGCACCCTACGCGTTTCCGGTGCACCCTATTCGCTTACATCGGTCTTGCAGGTAACGCTGGCACCCAATGAGTCCCTGAGTTTGACCAACAACGGGGAAAGCTATATTTCGGCGAGCGAGGTTTCCACTGCAAGCACCCCTGAACCGGCAGTGCTGCCGATTTTTGCCGCAGGACTGATGGCACTGGGACTGGTGTGTCGCAAGGGATTTCGGGTTGGGCGTGTTTGAAGAATTTAAGTAATTCGATTGCAAGTTGTATGAGAATTCCATTTAACGATCAGGGAGATCTAACATGAAGTCAAGTTTAGTTTATGCCGGCGTTTGCGGGCTGTTACTTTCGAGTTGTGCCTCAGCAGCTAATGCGGCGCTGGTGGCCACGTTCAGTTCTGGTGCGTACACCGCATACCAGAACGGTACCTTGGATGCCGGCGGGCAAAATTATCAGATCAACTCAACCCAGGCATTTAGCGTGGGGAGCTTTTTTATCGATGGATTTTCCGCTACATCCAACAGCCCATCGGCCCCGGCTAACGGGCAGGTGCCTCTGGAAACGGCGGGAAGCGTTCTGGTCGTCAATGTCGGCACCGGCTTTCAGACGATGACCATTAACCTTGCGGATTATGGCTTTACGTCCGATGCACCAGGCTCGGTGGCGGTGCTGACCGGCGCGGCATCGGTTACGTTTTTTGCCAAAGGCTTCACGGACGGGTCGTTGCCGGACTATTTCCAATACACCAGTTCCGCCAACGGCACATCGGCGAGCTCAAGCGATATGATCTATAACCCATTGCCGACCGCTTCCGTCGGCACGGTTAATACCATGGTCGGCCCGGCTGATTTTGCATTCACTTCGCCCTACACGCTAAGTTCCACGCTTACGCTCGGGCTGAATGCCGGCGATAGTGCCACACTTACATTTCAGACGGACCCCACACCGGCCGCGGCACCGCTGCCAGGGGCGGCCACCCTGCTGGCCCTAGGCCTGGTCGGCCTTGGCGCACTAAGTTTGCAGCGCAAGAAGCTTTCTGTTTGATCGGCACATGGGTGATCAAATTAACCGTGTGCGTTGCGGTGGGATGCGCAACGCTGGGATAAAACATATTCGCCGCAAAGTGGCGTTTAGGTGATTACTCCAGACAGCTCCATGGCAAGCCCCATTGCTTGACATACTTTGTGAAAAATAGTACAAATGACGTCGTTGGTGGACGGTAGCGGCCATGGTACAAAATGAGCCGACAAAAGAAACGAAAACAGGCGGTGCCAAATCCGCATTGGACCGTCTGGAGCGTCATGCGTCCAATAAATTAAAGGCTGGTGCTCCGGTACCGTATTCAGGGCAGGAAAGTCCTGCGGCACGGGCATCGGGGCTGCGGCGTTTTACATCGATGGGAATTGAATTCCTTGCGGTGGTACTGATTTTCGGCCTGCTTGGTCAATGGATGGACCATACATTCCGCTGGCATGGAATTGCGACGGTGGTCATGATCTGCGTGGCCGTCATTGGAGATTTATATCTCCAGATTAAAATGTTGCTGCATCAGGATGAAACTGCGGCGGGTAAAAACGGCACGACGGACAGCCGGAAGGCCACTAAGAAGGGCACTGATTCAGATGACTGATCAGGCGGAAATACATCCAGTTCCCAATTCCTGGCTTCGGTTGGGATTAACCATTACCCCGCTGGTGGCAACCGGCGCGGCAATGGTAGTGGCCATGCTGTTAATGCCGCTGCTGCATCGTCCCGTATATATGCGGGAAATGCTGGCGGCCGGGCTGGTAAGTGCGGTGGTGGGGCTGCTGGCGGTATTGCCGATGGTCGTGCTGATCGGGCGCTCGGCGATCTTATTGCTGCGATGCGCGGTGCTGGCGAATATGACGCGATTAGTGGGAGTGGCGCTGGGGGCGATTATTGTTACCGCCTTTGCGCCAGTGCATCTGCATAAAACGGTGACGCTGTTATGGCTGGCGGCGTTCTATTTTGTGCTGTTAATTGCTGAAAGCGTGGCGTCTTCGTGGGTGATAAAACACTCCAAAGTATAACGCATAGTTGCCAGAGCGCGGCGGTCCACGCGGACATTTTTATAGCGTGCGGCATTGACGCCGTGCGCGTTTTCGGGTAAAAGTTTTGGCCCGGATCAGCTCTGGCGGGTTGGTGTCGGAACGAGAACCGCAATCGGATTGAAGACTTATGGTTTTTATGCTGCCCAATGCCATCAGACCGGGGGGTCTGGCTGAAGTCAACGTACTTAATGGGACCGTTGCACATAATTTATACCCCTATCCTTTATTTCATATTTTTGGCCAGAGCTTTTATTTCACCAATCATGTTCTGATGCTATTGCTGTCCGCGGGACTGATGCTGGCCATTTTTCCCACCATGGCGCGGCGGATGAAAACCAAGCCCGTGCCCACAGGATTTCGAAATTTTTTTGAGTCATTACTTGTCTTCCTGCAACGTGATACCTTTGAACCCATGCTGGGCAAATGGGCCGCAACGTTCACCCCCTATCTATGGACGGCATTCTTCTTCATTTTGTTCGCTGATTTGTTCGGAATGTTACCTGTTGATGAATTAATTCAATTATTTAATTCGGCATGCGGCACGCACATTCCGGAATTCTGGGGTGGAGCCACCGGAGATTTAAGCGTCACCGCGACGCTGGCGGTTTGCACATTCTTTACAGTGCACGTGTCGGGCTTGGCGGAATTTATCCGAACCGCCCGACGGCATCACACGCCGCATATCCGAACAGGTCATGCTGCCACCGATACCGCAAGTGATCACCCAACGGCGGATGTCGCGTCCACGCGGCCATGGCCTGTCGCGGCGGTGGTCGGGGTGGCAAAATATCTCAAGCATATTGTTCCGCCGGGGGTTCCGTGGGTGATCTGGCCGCTGATGTTTGTGCTGGAACTGCTGGGAACGTTTGTAAAGCCGCTGGCGCTATGTATGCGGTTATTTGCGGTAATGATGTCCGGCCCGCTGGTGGTGGCGGTCCTGGTGAGCATTATATTTTCCTTCGGCGGGTATTTTGTCAGGACCGTCACGGGTGTGCCGGTGATTTTGTTTGGCACGGCCTTTGAGGCCTTGCACCTGCTGGAGGCGTTTCTGCAGGCGTACATATTTACGCTGTTAAGTGCGGCGTATATTGCCGAGGCGATGTCGGCGGAGCATTAATTTTTGCACGCCCCGTGTGGGGGCGTGATGCTGAATTTATAGAAGGTTCAAGGCAACAGGAGTTTTACCAAATGGATCCAACAACAGTACAAACCGGGCATGTGGTGGTGGTGCATAGCGTTCACTCGATGCACGAATTAACCCAGGCCATTGAAATTGCCGGTGCTTTAATCGGCGGCGGGGCCGGTGTGGGCGGCGCTGGTGCGGGCGTAGGTGCCATCGGCGGCAGCATGTGCGAAGCCACGGCCCGTCAACCGGAGTTGATCAATACGATCCGGACCCAGTTCTTTCTCGCGGCCGCCATTATTGAAGGCTTTACATTCCTTCTGCTGGTGCTGGTGATGATCGTTCTGATTCGGAACGGTGGTCTTTAATATACTTCCAGATTAGTAATCTGATGGGCGGCGAATGTGGTTTGTCGCCGTCAGATTACGTGCGATACCGATGTATCGGTGTTGCACGCTGGATTAAAGGTGAATGTTCATGAAATGCGTAAAAAGCAAATCTGGTAAATCGCCAATAACCGATGCCCGCGTCCCGATGCGGTGGTTGGCGGTTATCGCCATAGCGGTTATCAGCGGGTCAACCGGCATGGCGCACGCGGCGACATCGGGTGGTGGCGGCGGAAACGCCGGTGCCTCATTGATGTCCATTAACGCCGGTATGGCACTGATTACCTTGCTGATATTTGTGGTGTTGCTGGTGGTATTGGGCAAATATGCCTGGCGTCCGCTTATCGATGGCTTAAAAAGCCGGGAAAACGCCATTCGTGACAGCATTCAAGCCGCCGCGGATGCTCAAGCGCAAGTGGAACAGACGCGCAAGCAATTGGAAGAAAAAATCGCTGAAGTTCAACGCCAGGCGTCGCAACAACTCCAGCAGGCCAAGGCGGATGCCGCCAAGGCTGCGGATTTAATCCGCCAGCGTGCCGAATCGGAATCGCGAGCGCTGAAAGATCAGGCTTTGCGCGATATAGAAGCCGCCAAACAGCAGGCGTTAACGGACATCGCCAATCGGACGGCGGATATCAGCGTGGAAATCGCATCGCGAATCATCGGCCGTGAAATCAACGCCAATGATCAACGAAAACTTCTGGATGAATCGCTGGCCCAGTTGGCCGGCACAATGAATTAACGATCCTGCGGCATGGCTGTGGATCAATTGGGTAGACTGGTATGCAACAAAAAGAATCGCACTACATGGCCATCGGGCGGGTATATGCTACCGCGCTTTATGACTCTGCGCAGCGAGCCGGTCAAATGGCGGACGTGACGGCGGATATTGAGTCCATCGGAGCTTTGCTGGCCGCAGCTCCGCGGCTCGATAGTTTTCTGAAAGCCGCGACGGTGAATACCGCCGAGAAATTAAAACTCCTTGAACAGGCGCTAACCGGTTCCGTCAATGCTTTGACGCTTTCAGTTCTGCATGCGATGGCTCGCCGGGATCGGCTGGATATGTTGCGGGAATTTACCGCCGCATTTGACGTGGTGCAGCGCGACCGCAACAACCGCTTAAGTATTGAGATCGTTTCCGCGCAGGCGCTGCCTGACGATGAAAAGCGGCGCATCGCGGAGGCGGCCGGGCAAAGCCTGGGCCGACAGATTGATTTAACCGCCTCGGTGGATGCGTCCCTGTTGGGGGGCGTACAATTAAAAATTGGAGATATGTTTATTGATGGGTCTGTAAAGCGACGCTTGCGGGTCATGAAATCCCAGTTGCACAGCGGTATGCTGGCCGGACTTCAGCAGTCGCGTGCCGCGCAGGCTTGAAGTCCTGATCCGGAAGCCGGATAAGTCCCATTGGAATGTTGGAAAAAAAACGAAGAACAAGGCGACGTAACGTCAGGGTGATAACATGAAATTCAGAGTTGACGAAATAGCATCAGTACTGGAAAAAGAAATTGCCGGTTTTGAAGATCGGCTTGATGTCAGTCAGGTTGGTAAAGTCATTGAAGTCGGCGACGGTATCGCGAGGATCTATGGCTTGTCCAATGCCATGGCTGGAGAGATGCTTGATTTTGGCAATGATATGTATGGTCAGGTATTTAACTTGGAAGAAGAGACCGTCGGTGCGGTTATCTTCGGCGACTGCTCGCACATTAAAGAAGGCGATGTGGTCAAATCCACCGGCGAATTGCTTTCCGTGCCGGTGGGGCGGGAACTCTTGGGCCGCGTGGTCAATGCCCTGGGCCAGCCCATTGACGGTGGCTCACCGATTCAGACCTCGGATCGCCGCAAGGTTGATGTGATCGCCCCTGGAATTGCCGATCGGCAACCGGTAAAAGAGCCGCTGCAAACCGGTATCAAGGCCATTGACTCCATGATTCCCATCGGCCGCGGTCAGCGTGAATTGATCATTGGCGACCGTAAAACCGGTAAGACCGCCATCGCCATTGATGCGATCATCAATCAGAAAAAATTTGCCGGCACGCCGGATGAAGTCATTTGCGTGTATGTCGCCATTGGCGGCAAGGAATCCACCGTGGCCGGCGTGGTGGACGTGTTAAAGCGAAACGGGGCGATGGACTACACCATCGTGGTTGTGGCCGGAGCTTCGGATTCCGCGCCGCTGCAATATATCGCACCCTATGCCGGCTGTGCGATGGCCGAGCACTTCATGTGGCAGGGTAAAGCGACGCTGTGCGTTTATGATGATCTTTCCAAGCAGGCGCAGGCCTATCGGCAGTTGTCCCTGCTGTTGCGTCGGCCGCCCGGACGTGAAGCGTATCCCGGCGATGTGTTTTATCTCCACAGCCGCTTGCTGGAACGTGCGTGTAAACTTTCCAAGGAAAACGGCGGCGGCTCTTTAACCGCCTTACCGGTGATTGAAACGCAGGAAGGCGAAGTATCCGCCTATATTCCCACCAATGTGATCAGCATCACCGACGGCCAGATTTATCTGGAACCGGATTTGTTTTTTGCCGGTGTACGCCCCGCCATTAACGTAGGTATTTCGGTAAGCCGCGTCGGCGGGGCGGCCCAGATCAAGGCGATGAAACATAAGAAAGTGGCAGCGTCCTTGCGGTTGGATCTGGCGGCGTACCGCGCCCTTGAAGCCTTTACCCAAATTGGTACAGACCTGGACGCCGCAACTCAGAAGCAGTTGGACCGCGGTGCCCGGATGGTGGAAATTCTTAAGCAGCCGCAGTATCAGCCCATGGATGTCATTGATCAGATCGTGGTTATTTATGCTGCCACCCAGGGATTTTTGGATAATGTGGCGCTGAAAGATATCGGCCAGTGGGAACGTGATTTTCTTGATTTCTGGAACGCCTCAGGGGCGGCGGTTCGCACAGAATTAATGCAGAAACGCGAATTGACGCCGGAACTGGAAGCCAAAGTTGTCGAAGTCATCAAGAATTTTTCTAACGTGTCTCCATTGACCCGCAAGAAAATTGAAGGTCTTCCCGTCATGCCGGGCGCGGCGGTTGGTCAGCCCCCGCAGCAACGGGAAGCGGCGGCTCCGAAACGATAAGTCAGGTAATGAATAAGACAGGCAGAGTGCTGTAATGGCGAAGGCCAGAGAAATAACCAAGCGACGCAAGGCGGTTCGCAACATCTACAAAATCACGCGTGTGATGCAGATGGTGGCCACCGCCAGGTTTCAGCGCGCCTTGAAACGCGCTAAAGGCACCCGGCCCTATCTTGATAAACTTGACGCCATTGTTAAAGATACACTGCTGGGGGCGCAAGGTTCGGCGGAGCTTCAGCGGCATCCCCTGCTGGCCAGTCGCACTCCCTGCCGCAGAACCGCCATTCTGGTGGTTACCAGTAACCGCGGTCTGGCGGGCGGTTACAACAGTCAAATACTTCGCGTGGCGATGCAAAATATCCGGCAGTTGGAAGAAGCCGGGCAGCAGGTGGATATTCACGTGGCTGGGCGGAAAGGGGCGGCTTACTTCCGCTTCGCCCGGCGCGAGGTCAAGGCCGCCTACACCGGCATCAGCGATAATGCCACGTTTGAGGAAGTGCTGCCGGTCTCACAAGCTTTGATGGATGATTTTGCCAATCAGACAGTGGATGCGATCAAAATTGTCTACATGCGATTTATCAGCGTCGGCCAGCAGAAAGCCACCACGGCCGAGGTGCTGCCGGTGCAAGCATTGGAAATCGACGATTCAGCCAAATCGCGGCCCAGTCGGCTTGATGCTTGCAGTGAATATTCACCGGACGCCGGAGAGTTGCTGGTGAGCCTTGTACCGACGATGGTGCGGGCGACCACGTTTCAAGCCTTTGTGGACGCATCTGTTTCCGAACAGATCGCCCGGATGATGGCGATGTCGGCGGCCACGGAAAATGCTGACAGCATGATCAAGCACCTGACGCGCGAATACAATCGGGCCCGCCAATCGCAAATTACCAGTGAATTGTCGGAGCTTATGGGTGGGGTTGAGGCATTAAAGTAGCCATTGGAAAAATAATGGACCGTGGATGTTTATCCCGGATCGTTAATTGGAAGTTGACGTTAATACAGAAAAGCAAAAGTAGAAATAGTTGGAGTTAATCATGGCCGGAACAGGCGTAATTTCTCAGGTAATCGGATCAACCTTTGACGCGATTTTCCCCGAAGATCAGTTGCCATCGATTTTTAATGCCATTCGCGTGGATCATGACGCTGGATCAGGCAAAGGTGTATCGATCCGCCTGACCGGTGAAGTGCAGCAGTTGCTCGGTGGCGGGCGGGTTCGGGCGGTGGCATTAGGTTCCACCGACGGCCTGGTCCGCGGCATGAAGGTAGTGGACACCGGATCGCCGGTGACCGTGCCCGTGGGTACAGAAACCCTGGGGCGTGTATTTAACCTTCTGGGAGATCCTATCGATAAAAAAGGACCGGTAGTCACCAAGAGCCGGCGTTCAATTCACCAGGCGGCACCGGAATTTAAAGATCTGGAGCCTAAAACTAAAATATTTGAAACCGGCATCAAGGTTATTGACTTGCTGGCACCGTATGTCCGCGGCGGAAAAACCGGCTTGTTCGGTGGTGCCGGCGTAGGAAAAACCGTTATCATTCAGGAACTTATTGCCCGTCTAGCCCGCTTCCAGAGCGGTTATTCATGCTTTGCCGGCGTGGGTGAAAGAACCCGCGAAGGCAACGATTTGTGGCTGGAAATGCAGGAAGCCAAAATTGGCGATACCGGTAAAAGCGTTATTGATCAGACCGTCATGGTCTTCGGCCAGATGAATGAACCGCCCGGTGCCCGTTTGCGCGTGGCGATGTCCGCCTTAACCATGGCGGAATATTTCCGTGATGAAACCGGCGCGGATGTGCTTTTGTTTATTGATAATATTTTCCGTTTCACTCAGGCGGGTGCTGAAGTGTCGGCTCTGCTGGGGCGTATGCCATCAGCCGTAGGCTACCAGCCCACATTGGGCACGGAAATGGGTGAATTACAGGAACGCATTACCTCCACCACCAAAGGTGCCGTAACCTCCGTGCAGGCTATTTACGTTCCCGCCGATGACTTAACCGACCCGGCCCCGGCCACAGCTTTTACGCACTTGGACGCGTTCACTGTTTTGAGCCGCAGCATTGCGGAAAAGGGTATTTACCCGGCTGTTGATCCGTTGGAAAGCAACAGCCGCATCATGGATGTAAATTATCTGGGTGAAGAGCATTATACCGTAGCTCAGATGGTCAAGCGGACGCTTCAGCGGCATAAAGATTTGCAGGATATTATCGCCATTCTCGGTGTGGATGAATTAAGTGAAGAAGATAAGCTCACGGTCAGTCGCGCCCGGCGTTTGGAGCGCTTCTTCTCGCAGCCATTCTTCGTGGCGGAAGTGTTCACCGGTAAGAGCGGATCAAACGTGAAACTCGTGGACACCATCCGCAGTTGCCGTGAGATCGTCGAAGGTAAATGGGACCATTTACCCGAAGGCGCCTTCATGTACGTAGGCACGGTGGAAGAAGCCGCCGAACAGGCCAAACGGATGAAAGACTGATACTTATTTTCTCGGGCTGTCGGCGTGAGTTTTTGTGTGCTCGGCAGCCTGCTGAAAATAATGTTCGGCCTTGGCGGGTTCTTTATACACGCGCAGAAAAATGCGTCCAAGCCATACGTTGGCGCGTACGTGCCGTGGATTGAAATACAGGCAAGTTTCCAAGGCCTGAACAGCGCGATCTATTTTATTAAGTCTGATTAAGGCTATGCCCAGATCATAATGGGCGGCGGGGTAACCGTGCATGAGCCCCACCGCGCGCAGAGCGGATTCGGCGGCCTGCTGCCATTGCCGCATGGCGAGATGGCAACGGGCCATGCCTTCATGCGCGATCGGGCTGTCGCCATCAATTTGCAGAGCTTTTTCAAAGGCGCGCCGGGCGGATCGCCACATTTTTCGGCGGGCATACGCCGAGCCAATGGTGCAATGCAGGCCCGGCAAACGCGGATCGGCCTTTTCCGCCTCGCGCAGGTGTCGAATTGCGGCGGAAGGTTTTCCTTCAGAAAACAAAAGCGACCCCAAAAGCAGATGGGCCAGAGGGCTGTCGGTTTTGTCCGCGATTACCTGCTGAACAATTTTTCGAGCTTCCGTGTGATTATTTAGTCGCTGGTGGCATTGCGCCAGCAGCAGTCGAATGCGTGGTCTTTGTGGCAAATCAGCCGCGAGCTTTTCCAATAGCGGAAGGGCCGCTTCCGGATTCCCTCCGCTGAGATGAACAATGGCGAGGTTATATTGGATTTCCTGCGTGGCAATAAGCACCGCCTTATTGTTGTCCTCATCCAGTGGATCCATATATCCCAATGCCACAAGCTGGTCGATGGCTTCCTGGGCTTCCAGCGGATCGCGCCGGCGATCCTCCGGGTGCATGCCGGCCTCGCCGTGAATCGTTTCCCATGACTCAATGCATTGAATTTCCGGCGGTTGCTCAAAGGCCTGCACCAGTGTTTTTCCGTCCATGTCCCGGCCCACCGGTAAGCCATAAAGCGTGAGGATCGTCGGCGCAATATCCAGGATGCCGGCACCATAGATGCGTTCGTCTTTTTTTATACCCGGGCCGGCCATGCAGAACATGCCGAACGGACGATGGCAAACTGTCGGGCCGGATGGCTCATCCGGAATGCCCCGAGGCCGGAGATGATCGCTGTAGAAACCGTGGTCGGATATCAGCATGATGTGGGTTTCCGGCCCCGCGAGTTGCATCAGCCGGCCGAGCATCAGATCATGAAATTGATATGTACAGGCAACGACATTTTTATATAAGTCAAAGTCGGCATCGGAAACTTCGGGCAGTTTGGGCGGATGAAATGGCATAAACGCGTGGGAAAGATGATCCACTGCATCGTAATATACCGTTGCAAAATCCCATGGCTGATGTTCAAGCAGCCACGTGGCGGCGGCGTGGACGCTGATGGTTTCGGCGAGCATCCGGGCGAGCGTGGATAAGTGCTTATCTTTTGTCTGATCCACCTTTGCGGCATCGGGCACAAATGGGAGAATCATGCCGGATTCCAATTCCATCGGGTGAATGCGCATGGGGGCAAGCACATCGGCCAATTCGGAGGGATGGATGGTGCCCGGCTTGATCGGCCAGGGTTGATCCACGGCTCCGACGGCTTTCTGGAATAATTCGCTGACACACGTACCTTTGATGGGTTCGGCGGGATGGCCGGAAAACCAGGCCTCCACCTGGGAATTCATCCCTTGCTGGGTGAAGATGTTCCATAATGCCTTACATTTGCGGGAGGTACTGGTAAATGGACGCACATAGCGATTGTCCGGATCTGGTTCAATGAATCCGAGAATACCATGTTTGTCCGGGCGTTTGCCGGTGGCAATGGAATTCCACAGCATCGGAGAGATGATCGGTTCCATCGTGGCCAGATTTCCCATCACGCCATTGGTTATCAGATGATTCAACGCGGGTAATCGGCCTTGTTCAAGCAGGGGCGTGATGACCTGCCAGTCGGCGGAGTCCCATCCTATCAGGAGAAGTTTTTTTGCAATGCGGTTGGCCATGGTATTGCGGTTCCTTCAACGCGTGAGTCCGCCGCGGACTATCGCGGCCAAAGCTCTTGCTTTGTGCTCAAACATACGGATGCGCGTTTAAATTCGCGCAAGCGCTGTGTAAGCATTTCGCTAACACGTTGCTCATCAACGGCTCACCAGTAATTTATTTGGCGCATAAATATTCCACATATTTGCCCGATAACATGGATCGCGTCGTCCAGGGCACTGTGTCTTGGCGGCAGGCATGGCCAGTAGTCGCGATCGTCCGACTGGTTGAGATGCTTTTGTTCAGGGACGCGCAAGGAGAATATTATGGGTTGGAATCGAATGACAAAAAAAGGTTCGGCGATAACGGCCAGCGCAATCGTCGCCGCAGTCGCCGGCTCCGCTTTTATCGGTTGCAGTGCGGGAGCGGCTCAGGCAGGCATTTTGGCTCCCAGCCATGTGGTGGTGGTGATTGAAGAAAATCATTCCTTCAGTCAGATTGTGGGCAATACCACGGACGCTCCGTATATCAACAACACGCTTATTGGAAATGGCGGCCTGCTTTACACCCAGTCTTACTCTCCGGAGCACCCCAGTCAGCCGAATTATCTTGATCTGTTTTCCGGAAGCGACCAGGGAATTACCGGTGATTACTTTCCCAGTGCCCCGCAATACTCCGAACCGCTCAATACGCCGAACCTCGCGGCCCAATTACTTAACGCGGGGGATTCATTCAAGGAATATAATCAGACTTATTCGGCTATTGATAACACAACGAACTACAACCAGGCCACGTACAACAATGGCACAACCAATGAAACTTACGCCCGTAAGCACAACGCGGTGATCAACTGGGTCAATCCCAGTCTCACAAGTGTTTCGGGTAATCAGCTTCCGCTTTCCACGATGACCGGCTTTTCCGAATTTCCCACCACCGCCGCCGGTTATGCCGCATTGCCCACCGTTTCATTTGTCATTCCCAATCTGGAAAATGACATGCACAACGGCACCATTCAAGCGGGCGACAGTTTCTTGCAGCAGAATCTCAACGGTTATGTCCAGTGGGCCAAAACCAATAACAGCCTTCTGCTGGTGACGTGGGATGAAAATGATTACACCCTTCAGGATGGCAATCATATTGCCACAATCATCAATGGCGATACGTCGCTGTATGTTCCCGGGCAGTCCAGTCAGATGTTCAACAGCTACAGCGTTCTGCGGACACTGGAATCAATGTATGGTCTCGGCTACGCCGGTAATGCGGCAACATCGCCGGATCTTGCCACGAATGCGGCCGGTCAGTTGGTGGCGGTTCCGGAACCCGCACCCTTGGCGCTGATGGCTATTGCTGCTCTGGCTTTTCTGATACCGGTACGTCGCCGGCGCGGCAATTCCAAGCGCTAAGTCACAACATGTTCTATCTGTGTTTGTTCCGTAAGGAAATAAAAATCAGCTTTTTACAGGAGATTACCCATGACACATAAAATCAACGATGTTTCCAAGTTAACCGCCGGCGAGAGGTCATCGCTGGATGCTCGTCTGGCGGCTTACGCCGCAGTAAGTTTGTCGATGATTGCAACCGGTGTGGCCCAGGCTACGCCGCAATACACCCAAATTAATGCGCCAATGAGCACGCTAACCCCCGGCGGCGAGGCATTTATTAATTATGGCGGCGGAAAAGCTTTTCTGGGCATGATGACCTCACTGAATCGAATCAGTGGAGATGCCAGCCTTACCTTTTCCGGCATGGTGCCGGGAACCGATGCGGTAACCGTGGCCGCATCGACGAACGGCGGTGCGCCGTGATAAGGCGTTAGTTTTCAGCGGGGAAATACCCGCCCGGCAAAGTAATCGTTCCAGCC